>NZ_JBSFLZ010000082.1:0-33869 GCF_053599315.1 Saccharopolyspora sp. NPDC000995 | reverse complement strand
GGTGTCGACCCGACCAAACCAAGATGATCAAATACCAGAACATGACGACCAGGCCGAGTTGATCAACCCTCATGTGCGGAATGCCCGGCTAGCGGAGTTCGTCGAGCGTGACCGGGAGCGCGGCCGTGGAGCCGTCCGGATGCTCAATGGCGACTTGCACGGTGTCGCCGGGTTTGAACTGGGCCAGCACCCGGTTCAGGTCGCTCGTGTTCGGCGTAGGGGTGCTGTTGACCGCGGTGATCACGTCGTCGGAGCGAATGCCGGCTCTGTCCGCCGCACCACCCGGTTGTACTTGGACCACTCCGACGCCAAACGGCTGCTTGTTCGCGTCAAGCACCGTGCGAACCACGACGTCGAGTGCGGCACGCCCTGCGGTGGTCACTGCGCCCGTCTTGATGATCTGGTCCGCAATACTGGTCACCGTTGCGCTGGGAATCGCGAAACCGATACCGGGAGCTGCGGCACCGCCGAGTTCCGGATCGGTGGCGGCCAAGGTTGGAATACCGATCACCTCCCCAGTCAGGTTGACCAGTGCACCTCCGCTGTTGCCCGGGTTGATCGCTGCGGAGGTCTGGATGGCGTTGACGATGGTGGCCCCCGGGGACCCTCCGCCCTGTGGTTCGCTGACCGTCCGGCCGACCGCCGAGACGATGCCCTCGGTGACGCTGGCTGAGAGCCCCAGCGGGTTGCCCATGGCCAAGACGATCTCGCCCGGCCGCAAGCTGCTGGAGTCGCCGAAGTTCGCCGGTTGGAGTCCGTTCGCGTCGTCGACCCTGACCACCGCGAGGTCACTGGGCGGATAGCTCGTCACCAGGTGAGCGGTGCGCACCTGGTTGTTGTTGGCCAGGGTCACCTGGAACTGTCGTGCGGTTCCAATGACGTGGGCGTTGGTGACGATGTTGCCCGCAGTGTCGTACACGACGCCCGAGCCCAGCCCCTCACTGGTGCGGATCTGCACGACCGAAGGCAGGACGTGCTGCACCGTCGACTCGAAGCCCTGCTCCAGCGACGAGAGCTGGCCGGGCGGTGCCACCGTCGAGGGTGGGCTGGGCGGTGTGGGCGTGCTGGACGGTGCGAGCGGATTCGACGTGCACGCCACCACAGCGAACCCGACCGTCGCGGTCACCGCGGTGGCGCGCAAGCCACACCACCAACCTCGCGAAACCCCCACCGCTGGAGCGTAACCATCCGAGGGCTCAACCCGCATTCCCGCAGGCAAACCGCAGCAGAACCGAACACCACGAACAGGCTCGACGCGCCGCGACCTGGATCAGGTCCTCGGGTAGTCCTGCTTCGACGGCGAGTCGGATGGCCAGGATCGTGGTCAACGGTGTTTGGCGCGGGAATTTGATGACCACCGGGCAGCGCGTGGCGAGGGCGACCGTGCGCGTGATCAGAGGTGGACCGTCGGGTCGTCGCCACCGATCTCGGTTTGCACACAGCGATCGGCGGCGACGCTCGACGACATCCGGACGAGCTCTGCGAGCTGGTCGCCGGCGGGGCCTGCTCGGTTGGCTTGCCGAACGCAAGGACCTTCGTTCCTCGGTAATCACCTCGATCAGCTGGGGCGCAGGCGGCAGCATGCTCGTGGGCGTCTCGCCGACCTGCTTTGAGGGGCTCCCGTCAGCTCATGTTGTGAGGAGGGCTCACCTCCGGTCGGTCACTGTTCAGGGGGTTTCGTCGACGTGGTGGTCGAAGATGAACATGTGGCCTGCGTAGTGGGTGATCACGTATTCGGCACCGGAGTTGGGCAGCACTAGCTGTGGGGTGACTCCGCATGCCCAGAACATCGGGACCGCGTCGGGTTCGAGTCGTGGTGGTGGCCCGAAGTCCGGTGTGGACAGATCCGCGATGCCGAGGCTTGCTGGGTCTCCGATGTGCACTGGGGCCCCGTGGCCGGTGCGGTAGCGGGAGGTCACCTCCACCGCGCGCGCCACCAGATGACTCGGGAGTGCCCGCATGCTCACTACGAGCGCACCCGAGAGGTGGCCTGCCGGGTGGGTGGGCCGGTCGGTCACGTACACCGGTGGTGCCATCGAATCCGCCGCGTGTGGCACCGGGACTCCTGCGGTGCGCAACGGCCCTTCCCAGGTGTGGCTGCAGCCGAGGAGGAAACCGACGGAGTCGTCCCGCCAGTATGCGGTGATCTCCGTCGGTTCGGCGACGAGTTCGCCGCGTTGCCACACCCGGTAGCGTGGCAGCGTGGTGCGCAGGTCGGCTTCGGTCCGGCCGAGCCGGATGACTGGGTCTCCCGGGTCGGTCACTGCGATCACCGGACAAGGCTTGGGATTCCGGTTGCAGTACAACAGGAAGTCGAAGGCCAGATCCAGTGGGACGACGGCGAGGTTGGCCTGCTGGTAGCCGTCGAGGACCCCGGCGGTGGGGCCGGTCCAGCTGCCGGCGGCGATCAACTGGCGGAGCTCCTGCGGGCTGGCGGGAGCGCTCATGCGGCGAGCTCCGACCGTGCGGTTTCGCGGACCGAGAGCAGCGACAGCAGCGCGATGGCGCACGCGCCGATGAGCAGCCAGCCGGGGGCGAGAAGGTTATCGGTGGTCGAGATCAGCCAGGTGGCGGCGTAGGGCATCAGCCCGCCGCCGAGGATGGTGCCGATGTTGAAGCTCAGCGACAGACCGGTGTAGCGCACGCGGGTGGGGAACTGCTCGGCGTAGGTGGGGTAGCCGACGGACTGGACGATGGGGAAGGGGATCGCGGCTACCACCATCGCGAGGAACGCGAGCCAGATGTTGTTGTGGTTCATCACCAGCATCATCGGCGTCACCAGGACCATGTAACCGACGAATCCGATGGTGAGCACGAACTTTCGGCCCTTGCGGTCGGACAGGCCGCCGTAGAGCGGCATCAGCAGCCCCATGCTGAGGTTGACGGCCATGATGATCCAGAAGACCGCGGTCTGGTTGTAGCCGAGGTTCTTGGTGAGGTAGATGTTCATGAACACCAAGCCGACCCAATAGCCGGCGTTCTGTCCGAACGACAGCCCGACGACCTTGGCCACCGCTGGCAAGTGTCCGGTCAGGACTTCTCGCAGCGGCGTCTTCACCAGTTCTTTGTTCTCCTTGGCGGCTTCGAACGCGTGGGTGTCTTCGATCTTCTTCCGCAGCACCAGCGAGAGCACGATCAGCGGGATCGAGCACAGGAACGGGATCCGCCAGCCCCAGTCCGACATCTGTTCTGGCGTCAGCACACTCGACACCACACCTGCGACGGTGGCTGCTGCCGCACCGCCCATTGCGACGCCCATCGGGGTGAAGCCGCCGAAGAAGCCGCGTCGGCCGGTCGGTGCGGATTCGGCGACGTATGCGGCTGCGCCGGTGACCTCGCCGCCGGCGAAAAATCCCTGCAACAGGCGGACGATGAGCAATGCGGCCGGTGCGAGCAGGCCGGCGGAGGTGTGGGTGGGAAGCAGGCCGGTGACTGCGGTGGCGCTGCCCATGCCGATGACCGTGAGCAGCAGGACTGCCTTGCGGCCGATCCGGTCACCGAGCCGGCCGAGGAGGATTCCGCCCAGCGGGCGGACCAGGAACGAGCTGCCGAAGACGGCCAGGGTGGATAGCAACGCCGCCGTTGTGTTGTTGCTGGGGAAGAACAGCGGGCTGATGGTGACCGCGAGGTAGCCGTAGACCCCGAACTCGTAGTACTCGATCGCGGTTCCGGTCATCGCGGCGATCGCGGCTTTGCGCGTGGTTTGTTGGCTCGTGCCGACTTGTGAGGTGTGGACTCCGGTGGAGGTGGACATCGATCACTCCAGCGTTTCAGGGTGTGCTCGGGCAGATCAGGAATTGATTCGGCGAGCTGTGCCGGTGCCGTGAGCTGAGACGGCTACCGCTCGACGACCGAGGAAGGGCTGGTCGGATACTTTCGTGCCCTAGCGATTTGCTTCGATCCTGGCACCGCAAGGCGCGGCGCCTGCGGTATCAAGAATTGGTTGGAATTCGTTGCCGGGAAGCCAATTTCATGGTGTGACCTTCGCTGGAAATGGGTTGGAAGCGCAATCCGATACCTGGTGGAGCCTGCGCCACCAGGTCCAGATCGCGCTCGACGACCGCGCCGATCACCGGGTATCCGCCGGTAACCGGATGGTCGGCCAGGAACACGATGGGTTCACCCGAGGGCGGCACCTGGATCGCGCCGCGCACCATGCCCTCGCTGGGCAGGTGGATTTTGCCGATTTGCAGGGGATCGCCCTGGAGTCGGACCCCGACCCGATTCGAATCTGCGGAGACCCGCCACCAGGTGGTGGTGAGCCGTTGTCGATCGGACCGTTCGAACAGTTCGTGTCGTGGACCCCACCGGAATCGCACGAGCGTGGTGGCCTGTGGGAGTCGGCTGATCGCCAACTCGACGGGAACCTGCGGGCACGGGGTGGCCGCACCGATGGCGAACTCATCGCCAGCGCGAAGCGGGTGCGGTCCGTGTCCGGCCAGCACGTCGTGCCCGGCACCGCCGAGCACGGGTTCGACCAGCAGACCACCGGAGATCGCAAGGTAGGTGCGCAGGCCGAAGCTGGGGCGTCCCAGCGACAGCACGTCTCCGGCGGTGAGCCGGAAGCGCGTCGGATCCGCCACCGGGCGGCCGTTGACCAGCGCGGGCACCGGTGCTCCGGTCAGCGCGACCACCCGGGCCGCGTCGAGCCGGATGCTCAACCCGCCGAAGGTGCATTCCAGTGCTGGGGTTCCGGGGAAATTGCCGACCAGCCGGTTGGCCAGTGCGAAGCTGGCCCGGTCGGCGGCACCGGATGGGCTGACCCCGAGGTGCGCGTAACCGGTCCGCCCCTTGTCCTGCACGGTGGTGAGGGGGCCTGGCGAGATGACGGACAAGCGCGCGGTGTCGTCCTTGGACGGAGCTGGCATGGATCGGGCAGCTGTCAACACGTCGTCACCACTCGGAAGGCCACTCGATCGCCGACTTCCAGCCGGTTCGGCGGGTCGTTGTCGGGGTTCCACAACCGCTGTTCGGTGTGACCGATCAAGTGCCAACCACCCGGCGTGCCGCCCGGGTACACGACGGTCTGGTTGCCGGCGATCGCCACGTACCCGGCCTCGATCCGGGTGCGCGGGCTGGTTCGGCGCGGTAGCGCCAGGACGTCCGGGCAGCCGTCGATGTAGGCGAATCCCGGTGCGAAACCGAAGAACCCCACGACGTGTTCGGCGGCGGCGTGTTCGCGAGTGACGTCAGCGACGCAGAGGCCGAGAGCATCGGCGACCTCGGTGAGGTCCGGGCCGTCGTAGTGCACTGGGATCTCGATCGTCCGGGGACGTCGGCCGGGCCCCGGACGATCGCAAGCTTCTTCTAGCAGTGAAACCAAAGCGCTGCCCAGCGCCTCCGTCCAGGCGCAGTCGATCGCGGTGACCAGGACGGTCTTCGCGGCCGGGACGACCTCGGCGACCTGTGATGCCCACGGCTGATCGTGGACGGCCGCGGCGATCGCGGTGGCGCCGCCGGAGGGCAGTTCCACCAGCCAGCCGCGGTCGCCGGCGCGCAACAGGCGGGTCGTGGTCGGCGAGGGGATGCGCTGGAGCATTGTCACCTCATCGAATGGGGACCAGTGAAACGTCTGCGGCGCGCAGCGCGGCGGTTACCGCGGCGGCGATTTCCACGGCACCTGCAGTGTCGCTGTGGAGGCACAGCGTGCCCGGGGACAACTCGACGTCCTCCCCGGTCACTGCGGTCACCTTCCCTTCTGTGGCCATCCGGACCGCGCGTGTGGCGGCTTCCTCTGGATCGGTCACCATCGCGCCAGATTGGCCGCGCGGCACCAGCAGCCCTTCGGCCGTGTAGCCGCGGTCGATGAAGCCTTCGGCCAGCGGCCGGATCCCGGCTTCCTCCGCCTGCCGCCATGTCTGCGTGCCGGGCTGGCACAACAGCGGGATCGATCGGTCGAATGAGGCGACTGCCTCCACGATCGCTGCCGCGTGCTCGCGGTGACGAGCCGAGGCGTTGTACAAGGCTCCGTGCGCCTTGACGTAGCCGATTCGACCGCCTGCGAGTTCGGCGAATACCCGCAGTGCGCCCATCTGGTAGAGCAGGTCGTTGACCAGGCTCGCTCGCGACACGTCCAGGAATCGCCGGCCGAAACCGGCGAGGTCCCGGTAGGACACCTGGGCGCCGATGGCCGCACCGCGCCGCACCGCCAGTTCGCAGGTGCGGCGCAGGATGTCGGGGTCGCCGGCGTGGAAACCGCAGGCCACGTTGGCCGCGCTGACCATCCCGAGGAGTGCCTCGTCGTCGGTGAACTGCCAGACACCGAAGCCTTCCCCGATGTCGGTGTTGACCGCGATCTCGGTCATGCCGCGATCCGGTCGGTCAGCCAGCGGCGGAAGCGGTCGGCGTGCACGACGGGATCGATGAGCAGCAGTGGTGTGCCCGCTTCATTGCCAGGCTCGATACGTACGTGCACGAACCACGGGCCCGGCTCGGCCAGGGCTCGCTGCAGCGCGTTGTCCAGTTCGGTGGTGTCCGCAGCCCGCAGGACCTGCAGCCCCACCGATTCCGCGATCGCGCCCAGGTCCAGTTTCTCCGCCTGGGTGGGGATACCGGCCGTTGACGCGTAGACCCCGTTGTCCAGCAACAGGATCACGAGATTGTCCTGGGAGAGGTACCCGGCGGTAGCTGCCGCGCCGAGGTTCATCAGAAGCGACCCGTCCCCGTCGACCACCACGCTGCGCGACACCTTGGTGTCGGCGATTCCCAGCGCGATGCCGGTGCCCACGGAAACCGTGAGTCCCATGGCGTCCAGCAGGTAGAGGTGGTTGTCCCGGTCGGCCACGGCGGCCAGTTCCCGGCTGGTGGCCGCGCAGGTCGCGGTCACCGGGAGGTCGGGGGTCCGGCCGGTGATCACGCGCAGGGCTTCGATGCGCTTCATGCGCGGCTCTCCTTGTCGTTGAAGTCGAAGAATTCCATCAGGACCACGACGGGGCGGTAGGTCATCCGGGCGTGCTTGCCGGCCTCGGTCACGGTCGCCTGCCAGTCTTCCGGGGAGTTGCGCCGGTCGAGCCCGAAGACGGGGATGCTCGCGGCACGCAGGATGTCGGGCACTGGGGCGGAGATCGAGTGGATCATCGAGTTGTACTCGCCGAGCCCACCGCGGGTGTTGGCCAGGATGAGCATCGGCAGGTGATAGGACGTGGCGAACGTGGTCAGCGCGGTGAGCGCGTTGCCGAAGCCGTTGTCCTGCATCACGATCACGCCGAACTTGCCGGCCAGTGGGAGCGCGCCGATGACACCGACGGCCTCTTCTTCGCGCGACACGGGAAAAACACGGGTGCCCGGGCCGGCGTTGTCGATGAGTCCGTTGATGATTCCGGCGATGCTGTTGCTGGGCACGTAGGCCACGGCGTCGGGATCCATCCCGAGTACCGCTTCGACCACGTTCTTGTGGCGTTGTTGCGTCGTCGTACTCATGCAGCTGCTTTCTCTCGAGGTCGGGGGTGGGCGTGGTCGCGGACCGGCGACCGCGCAACTGGTGTGACCTGACTCAGGTCGACCGCCGCTACAGGGCAGCGATGATGCGCCGGAGACCTTCGGTCAGGTCTTCCAGCGGGCACGCGTAGGACACGCGGAACGAGTGCGTCCCGCCGTGCGGGTCGAAGGCGGTCCCGGGAACCACGGCGACGTGGTGTTCATCGAGCAGGCGCACTGCGAGTTCTTCTGCCGGTTCGGCGGTTTCCGGGTCGTAGCTGAGGTAGAGGTAGAAGGCGCCGTCGGGGGAGGCCACGCGCAGCTTGTCGGTACCGGAGACCACTTGCAGCGCTGCGTTGCGCCGGGCCTCGAAGGACTGGCGCATGGATTCCGCCTCGTCGCGGGCCGAGCGCAGCGCCGCAGCGCCGCCGTCCTGGATGAACGTGGTGGAGCAGACGGTGGTGTACTGCCGGACCCGCAGGGCGGGTGCGATCAGCTCGGCCGGACCGGCCAGCCAACCCAACCGCCAGCCGTCCATCGCGAACGCCTTGGCGAACCCGCCGACCGACAGCGTTCGCGGTCGGAGTTGTTCGTAGGACGCGGGCGAGACGTGTTCGACCTGGTAGACGAGGTCGGCGTAGATCTCGTCGGACAGCAGCAGTGCGTCGGTGGAACGCAGCATCTCAGCGATGGCGTCCACATCGGACTTGCTGGCCACGGTTCCGGTCGGGTTGTTCGGCGTGCACAGCACGACCATCCGGGTGTCCTCGCTGATCGCGGCGCTCAGCGCCCCCAAGTCGAGCTGGTAACCGTTGGCGGCATCCAGCGGCACCTCCACCGGTGTCGCACCCGCCAACCGGATGCAGGACTGGTAGTGGGCCCAGGCCGGAACGGGCACCACGACTTCGTCGCCGGGCCCGCAGAACGCCATGATCGCGAGGAACACCGCCTCGTTGGCACCCACGGTGACGATGATCTCGCCGTTGGGCTGGTACTGGATGTGGCGCTTGTCCGCGAGGTATTCGGAGATCGCGGCGCGCAGGTCCGGGGTCCCGGCGTTCGGCGCGTAATGCACCTTGCCGCTGTCCAGGGCGTCGATCGTCGCCTGCTTGGCCACGGCCGGGCTGTCGAAGTCGGGGCGGCCGATTTCGAAGTGGTAGATCTTTTGCCCGTCGGCTTCCAGTTTCGCGGCGCGGTCGAATATCGCCCTGATCGGCGAAGGCTTGATGGCTGCCAAGCGGTCTGCCGGGCGGGCGAATGCGCGGGTCATCAGTGTTGCTCCAGGACGGTTTCGGGGTGTTCGGCCCGGTCGTGCCAGGCGATGCGCAGGCCCTGCTGACCACCGTCGATATGGGCGTGGATCTGGTCGGCGAGCGTGGTGGCGTCGCCGTCGGCGAGCGCGGCGACCATCGCCTTGTGCTCGGCCTGCACGCGGTCGAGCGCATGGGTGCTGTGCACGTAGAACCGGGAGTAGGGCTCGAGCTGGTGGTAGAGCCGGGAGATCACCTCGTAGCGCATCGGCAATCCGGCCAGCCTGTACATGTCGAGGTGGAACGCGAAGTTCACCCTCGACCAGGCCTCGCTGCCGAGCTCGTCGATGCGGTCCATCTGTTCGGTCATCGACCGCAGCCGGCCGACGTCGGCGCGCGAGGATCGCTGCACCACATGTTCGGCGAAGCTTGGCTCGACGAGCTTTCGCAGGTCGTAGATTTCGTCGATCTCGGCGAGGTCCAGTTCGGTGACGAAGGTGCCGCGCCCAGGCGGGCTCTGCACCAGGCCCTCGCCGACCAGGGTCCGGATCGCTTCCCGCAGCGGGATCCGGCTGACCCCGAAGCGGGCCGCGAGCTCCTCGTGGACCAGCCGGTGTCCGGGCGGGAAGACGCCGTTGACGATGGCCGCGCGCAGCTCGTCGGCTATGTCGTTGGGGTTGCGCGGGGAACCTCTCCGCAGGGTGTGGTCAGCAGCCATGCGATCTGTATACAGTGAATACGTGATCGGGGACAAGGGTTAGCACCCGGTTTTCCCGTTGTTTACCTGTCGAGGATTGGGAGAAGCGCGCATGGTCGACATCGACCGGGCACGGCTGCGGCAGGCCGTGCCGACTGAGTTGTTCATCGGTGGCAAGCGGGTCCCGTCGCGCAGCGGCGCGACCTTCGAGGTGGTCGATCCGGCCAGCGGGGAACTCCTGCTCCGGGTCGCTGACGCGGGCCCGGAGGACGGAATCGCGGCACTGGACGCGGCCGTCGACGCCGCCGCGGACTGGGCCGCCACGCCACCTCAGGTCCGAGCCGATGTCCTGCGGGCCGCCTACGACGCGCTGATCGAGCGTCGGGAAGAGATCGCTGCGCTGATCACCCTGGAGATGGGCAAGCCGCTCGCCGAAGCCCGCGGCGAGGTGGACTACGGGGCGGGCTTCTTCCGCTGGTTCTCCGAAAGCGCGAGCCGCCTGCACCTCGACGGCGGTTACGGCGTCGAGCCGGGCGGCCAGTACAGGATCATCACGACGAAGCGACCGGTCGGCCCGAGCTTGCTCGTCACGCCCTGGAACTTCCCGCTGGCCATGGGCACCCGCAAGATCGGTGCCGCCCTCGCCGCGGGCTGCACCGCGGTCATCAAACCCGCCGAGCAGACCCCGCTGACGACGTTGCTGCTGGCGGAGGTGCTGCGCGAGGCCGGGCTGCCCGACGGAGTGGTCAACGTGGTCACCACGACCGACGCGGCAGGACTCGTGCAGCCGGTGATGGCAGATCCCCGGCTGCGCAAGATCTCCTTCACCGGCTCGACCCGGGTGGGCAAGCTGCTGCTCGGCCAGGCCGCCGACCACGTCCTGCGGAGCTCGATGGAGCTCGGCGGCAACGCCCCGCTGCTCGTCTTCGACGACGCCGACGTGGACACCGCGGTGGAAGGCGCCGTCGTGGCCAAGCTCCGCAACGGCGGCGAATCCTGCGTCGCCGCGAACAGGATCCACGTGCAGTCCGGGGTGGTCGAGGAGTTCACCCGCAAGCTCACCAAGCGCATGGCGTCGTTTCGCCCCGGGCCTGGACTGGACCCGGCGAGCACGCTAGGCCCGCTGATCGACGACCGACAGCGAACCAAGGTCGCTGGACTCGTCGACGACGCGGTCGCCAAGGGCTCCGAACTGCTGCTCGGCGGCGAAGTGCCAACGGGGAAGGGCTACTTCTACCCGCCGACGGTGCTGCGAGGCGTTCCGCACGACGCGGAGCTGCGCACCGAGGAGATCTTCGGGCCCGTGGCGGTGATCTACCCGTTCGACACCGAGGCCGAGGCGATTGCTGCTGCCAACGACACTCCGTTCGGGCTGGCGTCGTACCTGTTCAGCCAGAACCTGTCCCGGGCGATGCGGGTCGCCGAAGCGCTGGACAGCGGGATGACCGGGATCAACCGAGGGGTGATCAGCAACCCGGCGGCGCCGTTCGGCGGCATCAAGGAATCTGGTTTGGGGCGCGAAGGCAGCAGCCACGGCATCGAGGAGTACCTCGAAACAAAGTACATCGGCCTTGGTCTCTGAAGAGGCGCGCTAACCGGGTTTGGCACCAGACGGTCCAGTCGGATCTCGGTGCCCGCCCGGCGAGCGTTCCTGATCGGCTCGCCGGGCCAGGCTGCGGTCTCAGTCGTCGATGTAGCCGTCGAGCGGCCGGCCCTCGGCGAAATACGGCGCGATCTTGTTCGTAGAGCGGGCGACCGATCACCCGAGATGCCCTTCTCCTCGAAGTTCTTCGCGTCCTTGGAGTTGATCTCACTGGCCTGCTCGGCCACCCAGGTCCGCGCCTCGTCCGGCGTCATGTAGTTGCCGGTGTACTCGCATATCGTCGCCATGCTGATCGGCATCGGTAAACCGGCCCTGATAGATCGTGAACACACGATGCTGGTAGTCAGTGAAGTCGGTGAATTGGTTGACGTAATCCCACGCTCCTGTTCGACGTGTGGAACAGGTGGGCGCCGTAGCGGTGCACCTCGATGCCGGTTTCCGGCTCCGCCTTGGAGTGGGCGTTGCCACCGATGTGGCCGCGACGGTCCAGTACCGTGCGATTTTCCGACGCAGGACACCAGAGGTGTCGATTTGGGAAATCGGCAGGCGACCGTCTGGGGCCTTGAGATCGTAGGATGCTTCGTGAATCCGAAATTCGGCTGGACCTCATGGTTTTCTATTCGCGTTCTCTGCGCCCGAGAGATACGTGGGCCTCGAGATTCATGCGTTCTTGCATGTGGCGGTAGCGTAGTTCGAAGGCCGGGCGTTCGGATCGGATGCGCGGTAGTTCGGTGAAGTTGTGCCGGGGTGGTGGGCAGGAGGTGGTCCACTCCAGCGAGTTCCCGTGCCCCCACGGGTCGTCCGCGGTCACCACCGCGCCGAAGCGGTAGCTGGTGAAGACGTTGTACAGGAACGGCAGGATCGAGGCGCCCAAGATGAACGCGCCGATGGTCGACACCACGTTCAAAGCGGTGAAGCCGTCGGAGGTCAGGTAGTCGGCGTAGCGGCGTGGCATGCCCTCGTTGCCCAGCCAGTGCTGTACGAGGAATGTGCCGTGGAAGCCGATGAAGGTCAGCCAGAAGTGGACATAGAGCAGCGTTCGATTGGCGTCCCCGATCTTCGCCTCATCACCTGTCTGCGGACTGCAGCGTGGAAACCCGTGGGAAGCAGCCCCGGAGCAGGAGAAGAAGCGGACGATTTCGGCCCCACTTAGCTGGCGTCCGAAATTATTGGTGGCAGGCTGTCCTCGGAGATCTACCGGCTCTGGAGAACCGTCGTCGTGGCTCGGCTTTGCCCCGGAAGTCGAAAGCGCCTAGCGCCGTGCTCACCGCACCCCATGCCGTGTTGGAAAACATGAGGTAGTTGAGGACGCTTGCGGCAGCGAGCGAGACTGCCAAGGCCGACGCACCCCGTCGGTAGACTTTGCTGAGCGGGTGGTTCGCATGCAACTGTCGGTGTGAAGGCTTGTTGATCCCCAGTGTTCGATGGCCAGTAACCCCGTTGGGATGCTTAAGGCCTACCCGGCAAAGGCGCCCAGACCACCTGTCTCACCGGATTGGGCGGATGGCGGATAGGACAAACTGTTCGTGCCACCGAAATCCGCGGCGCTGCTGGCACGAGCTTGAACCACGCTGCCGGTACGGCAACACGCTGGGAGCTGAATCCCTGGTCGCTCCCGGAGCGGCGCATACCGTCACCGCCGCCAGAGAGCCAGTAAGAAAAGAGATCGCCGTGCTGCAAAACCGGCTGGTGATCGTAGCCGGACACCAACGCGTCCTGTTTGGATATTCGGGCTGACTCGACATGGCGATTCGGTCTCGCCGCGGCGCATGTCTCGGGTGACGGGAAGCTGCTCGGCGTCGACGATGCTGGGGTGAGTCAGACCTGGCATCGAATCTGTGGAGTAGACGGTACGTGGTTGCTGAACGTCGGATCGAGCGCCACGAGCACGTTCATGGTGAAGGCTGCGGCACGTGGCTGTGGGCACTTGGTGGTTCGCCACGCCGTCCATGGCGGCCACTGCGACGAGCACTCGGTCCTCGCTGCGTTCGTCGTGTTGCCCGGCTGGCTCGGTTGAGCGGAGCAACGCGAGGTGTGGCGGAAGGCGAAGCGGGGTAGTCCAACAACAGTCCCAGGGCCGAGGCGCGTGTGTTTTTGACGGGGGAAGGATACGTGCCCTGGGGCTCGGACGGTTGCCTCGCGTCCCGGGGAAACGTGAGGCGCCCGCGGCGGAGCGCTGGATGGGCGATCTCGCGTGTAGACGACGCCGCGGGCAGGCTGAGCCCGTTGGCTCGGCGGTTCCCGAGGAGCGCTTGAGAAAATCGTGCCTGCTCACTACGTGGTCCTTGGTGCGCGACTGGCGCTTACAGCCGTTTCGGACGTCGCCCAGCAGTAGGAGCGGATGTGCAAGGCCCACAAGGCGGGGCCGGGGTAGCCACCGGGCATCCCCGGCATGCCAGCAAGCTGGGAAGTGTTCGGCCGTGCCTTGGTGGCCGCCTGCGAAGAGGTCAAGGCGGCCTTCGGCGAATCTCCGGCTCGGCGCGGATTATCATCTGTCGATGCCCCGAAGGTTCCTCGGGTTACCCCGGTGACGACGGCAACTTCGCACAGCCCGCGTCTCCTGCGTAGGTAGTAACCCGCGCGCTAAGCCGACGCGCCGAGGGTGGCTCTTGATCGCGACTGCGGCCGCGGTTTTGACCGGTATCGGCGCAGTAGTGCTCTCCCGATCGATACTGAACCCCGATACACCTCACCGGACGCCTCGGCGCTGCACCGAAGGGGCCAGCTTGTTGGGGAGTAGACGGTCGCTTGGGGCGTGAGTATCCGCTTCTGCACGGGGTGTTGGTATGTCAACCAGCGGTGTGGTTGTGGGCAGAACACGCCTCTCGGCTATGGCGCCGACTTCCTCAGCCAGCACGACGCAGTACGCAGCCGCATATGCCTTTCGCACGTGTAGTGATGCCGCCGGGCTGATAACCGTTCCTGGTGCACCGATCTCGACCAAGGCCGTGCCCGCGTCGGAGCGCGTGGCTCGCCGGGTGCACAGTAGCCAGGCCGCTAAGGGGCTTCCGGGCGGGCCGACTTCGACTTCAACCCGGCCTCGGTGTAGCGGTCCGTCCGTGGGAAGTGCGAGTTCCTGTGCAGCGACGCTGCCCGCCGCCTCCGCTTTGACAACGGTGTCCTCCCAATTGCCGTCGAACAGGACGCAGCCCTCTGATTGGGTTAGCGGCAACACGGTTCTCACCGCCAAAGATAGAAAACGCTTCACGCTGTGGCTACCCCGTCTGGGGCACAGCGATTCACCTTCCCAGCGCGAGGAGTCTTCACTGTTCCAGGGAAGCAATCCGTGATCGCCGAAATGATGGCGTCGGCCCCCGGGACGCTGGGTGTGGCTACATGTCCGGCGACCTGAACTGTTTGGATGTCCAAGGGGCGTTCTTGTCGTTTGGTGCGTGGGTGTTTGTCGTGTCGGAAGACGTGAACGGGGTTGGTGGTGAAGAGGCGTCGTACTGCACTGGACGGGCGGGCGCCGAAGTCGTCGTCGAGTTTGTCGCAGGTAGCTGCCAGATTTGCTGCCTGCAGGTCGGCGGGGCGCGGCCGTGATCAGCAGTCCAGGAGAACCGACTCCGCGGTCCTCACCTTGCCGACTGGCTCGGGCCGTGGTATCCGCGGACCGCCGTGGTGCTGGCGAAGTCGGTTTGAGATGCGTCTGGGGGCGTCGGTCGTAGAGTGGAGGTGTGGGCAAGTCGTCGCCCGGAACACCATGTGGCCTTCCGGTGGGTATGGCGAGTTTCCTCGGGCGTCGGCAGGAGATCGCTCAGGCCGGGTCTGTGTTGATGGCGTCGCGGCTGACGACGCTGACCGGTGTGGGCGCAGTGGGCAAGTCCCGGTTGGCCCTGCGAGTGGACAAGGGAGTGCAACGGGCGTTCCGTGGCGGGGCATGCCTGGCCGAGTCGGCCAAATTGCAATCGCCCACGTTGGTTACCACGCTCGCGGTGGAGTTGGGATTGCGTGAGCAGTCCACGCGCGGCCCCGAGACCGTTGTGAGGGAGTTCCTGTCTGACGAGCTACTGCTGCTGGCGTTGGACAGCTGTGCGGCCACCAGGTCGGCGCATTCACGCGAGTCCCTTGGCGATGAAGCATTCGACGACGCCTACGAGGCGGGGCGCAACATGTCGCTTGATGCGCCCATTGCCTACGCGCTGTCCGAGGGTGCCAAGGCTGAGGCTGCGGTCGCTTCGTCGTTGAGCTCGCCGCTTACGAGGTGTGAGCACGGGGTCGCCGCGCTGGTCGCCAAGGGATTTTCGGACAAGAAAATCGCTGCCAAGCTTTTCATGGCGAAACGGACCTTCGAGGCCCGTGTGGAACACGTCTTCATCAAACTCGGCTTCAACTCCTGGACTCAGCTCGCGAACTGGATGACGGAGCAGAGAACGCCCCACCGCAGTGCCGACGTTTCGGGGGGTGAGGAGGATGCGTGCCGGGCGGCAGGCGGGGAACTTGCCGGGTGAGAGCAGCAGCTTCGTAGGTCGCCAACACGAGGTGACCGGGGGCAAGCGGGCACTGTCCAGGGCGCGGTTGGTGACCATCACCGGGCCTCCCGGGGTGGGCAAGTCGCGCGTGGGCCTGCGCGTGGCCGCACAGGTGCGCCGAAGATTTCCTGACGGGGTGTGGCTGGTGAGACTGGCGGAGCTGGACGATGGCGCACTACTGCCGCACACCGTGATGAGCGTCCTCGGAGTCGGTGACTGGTCGTTGGGATGGCCGATCGACGCACTGTCGGAGTACTTGGCGTCTCGGCGGCTGCTGCTCGTTCTGGACAACTGCGAGCATCTCGTTCAGGAATGCGCGGATCTGGTGAACGCGCTGCTCAGGAAGGCTCCTAGGTTGCGCATCCTGATCACCAGCCGTCAAGTGCTGGGCTCCGAAGGCGAGCACGTGGTAACGATCCCGCCGTTGCCGGTTCCGGAGAGCGCCGCAGAGATGTTCTCGATGGAGCCGGCGCAGGACTGCGCATCGGTGGAATTGTTCGCCGAGCGTGCCGCGGAACTGGCCCCGGGCTTCACCGTGGGCGTTGCCAACTGCGACGCGGTGGCCGAGATTTGCGGTCGGCTGGAAGGGCTACCGCTGGCGATCGAGCTGGTAGCGAAATGGCTTCGGACGATGTCGCTCGAAGAGATCCTCGCGGCGTTGGACGAATGGCCTGAGACCGGCGCGGCCAGGTTACCTGAGCCTGGCCTCCAGGCGGGGCGCCGCCAAGAGACGTTGCCGGCGATCTTCGATTGGAGCTTCGAGTTGTGCAGCCCGGCAGAGCGGAGGCTGTGGGCGCGGTCCTCGGTGTTCGCGGCGGATTTCGACCTGGAGACGGCGGAAGCGGTTTGCTCCGACGAGGTGCTGCTGCCCGAGGACGTGCTGGAGTTGGTCATCGGACTGGTGGACAAGTCCATCCTCAGCCGGCAGGACCGTGCCGGGCGCACGCGTTACCGGCTGCTCGACCCGACCTGTCAGTACGGGAGGCAGCGGCTTCACGAGTCAGGGGAGGAAGACCTCCTTCGGCGGCGGCATCGGGACCACTACAGCTGGTTGGCCGGGCGGGCCGAGGCGAAGTGGTTCGGTCCCGAGCAGGTGGCCTGGAATGAACGCATGTACGTCGAGCACGCGAACCTGCGAATGGCACTGGAGTTCTGCCTCACCGAGCCCGGAGAGGCGCGGACCGGCTTGAGGTTGGCCGGGACGCTGTGGTTCTGCTGGGTCGGCGGCGGTCGGGTCGCGGAGGGTCGCTACTGGTTGGATCACCTGCTTGCGCGAGCGACGGAACCGAGCGGGGCGAGAGCGAAGGCGTTGTGGACCAACGCCTGGATCGCCACCATGCAGGGGGATGTCGACCCTGCGCTGATCATGCTCGACGAGTGTCGTGATCTGGCACGCAGCATTGGAGACGATGTGGAGCTGACCTCCGCGTTGTGCGTGTCCGGCTATGCCGAGCACGTGCGCGACAACCAGCAACGTGCGGTGGCGTATCTGGAAGAAGCCCTGGCGAGGGAGGACGCCGGGGGGAAGCCCAGCGCAGTGACCGTGGTGAGTCGCCCAATTCTGGCCAGTACGGTGCTGCTTCTCGGTGACTGCGGGCGGGCTCGGGCTCTCTGCGAAGAGTGCCTGGCGATGTATGACTCGTACAGCGTTCCCTGGTCGAGCTCCTGGGCGCTGTGGGTACTGGGCCTCGCGGCCTGGACGGAGGGCAACGCACAGCAAGCCGGCTCATACGCTCGAGAATGCCTGCGGCTCAAGCAGCAGATCAACGACCTGGTCGGAATGGCCATGGCCATCGAGCTGCTCGCCTGGTCCGCGGTCGACCAGGACGCTGAAAGCGCTGCTCGGTTGCTGGGGGCCAGCCACACCTTGTGGCGCGAGATAGGCAGGCCGCTGTTCGGCTTCGCGCCGTACGTGGCCCAGCATCGGGCAAGCGAGGATCAGGCCCGCAAGGTTCTCGGCCCGCACGCGTTCGACGCTGCTTTCGAGGGCGGGAACAGCCTCACCCACCACCAGGCCATATCCTACGCGCTCGGGGAAAGCCGTGATCGCGTGTCCTGACGCAACGATCACCGCCTGCCCGCCGCGTCGCACGGAGCAACGAAGCCTCGCCTGCGCACACCAGGACACGAGGATCCAAGCCCGTTGCAAAGAGGTAGGTCTTGCGGCAGGACGCACTTCCCCAGCGATTACCTCCTCGTCATGTCCGACCGGCTGGCCAACGGCGGTACCTGGCCGCAGATTTCCTGCTGCGTGCTGGGTCTCGGCGCGCTCGACAGCAGGGTTGTGCTCAACTTGCTGATGAACCGACGGGTGAAACCCGTCGTGACGGTGGGCCTCCATGTGCGGCCATGCCGAGAGTCGCGGCGCTAGCACACCGGTCACGGTCACCATAGCGTCATGCTGGAGGTCGGGATTGTGCAGCCGAGGCATCAGCCTGGTCGAGAAGCCACGACACTGTCACGTCGATGACCTCGCGTTCCACGTCCCGGAAGCCATGTCCGCCGCCCCGTACGCGGTGCCAGTCCGTGCGCGGCCGCCGGGCTGCCACCTCATGGGCCACCTCGTAGGAGACGTGCTCGTCCGCATCGCCATGTACGACGAGCGCGGGGATGTCGCTGGCGAGAAAGGCGGCTCGCGGGTCGAGTTCCGCGAATTCTTCGAACAGCCGCGCGCCCAGTTCGAACCGTCCTTCGATATCGAGAAAACCCCGCTTTTGCAAGGAGGTCAGGTCGCAGTAGAGCTGCCGCCCGCGCGGCAGCTCCGGTTCCAGGAAGGTCCGCCGTAGATCGAGCACCGGCTGCCAAAGCGCCACCGAATCGATGGGCAACTCGCCCAAGGAGAGCGTGGTGCTCACGGCACCGAAGCTCGACGCCACCACCGACACCGGGCGTTTCACCGACTCCACGGCCGCCCGCAAGTCCAGCCGCTCTCCCGCGATCGTCATGTCGCGTGGCCTGCCCTCGCTGCGGCCGTGCCCGCGGAACGAGAATCGCAGCACCGAGAACCCCGCAGCCGCAAGCCTATCCGCCAGGATCGGGAACAGACCTTGCTCCGCGAGGTCAGCGGTGATGCCGTGTGCCAGCACCACAGCATCCGCACCGCCCTGATGCCAGGCAGTCTCAAGGCGGACACCGTCAGACGTGATGATCACAGGGGAACCTCGGTCCGGAGTCGAACGATCGCCGCAACCACCCTCGTGCAGGCAAGCATGGAGACGTGCTCTGTGGTCGCGATTCCGGCGATGCCCGCCTGTCGCATGCTGAGCCCCGCTGCCACTGCAGCAACCTCCTCGTCGAACGCGGATCAGACACCGAGACTGAACGGCATATCCCCCGTGGATCAAGCCCCTGGTCGAATTTTGTCCTGCAGGACTAATATGCATTAGCACCTTGACACCAGGCGTGGTGATGGGGCGGGTCGCGGATTCGCGTGCATCATCGAAACTGGCGTCCGTGCTGAGGACTGGGTTGCGGATTGAGGTGCCGTGGTCTACCGGGGCTGCCGTCGGCAAGGGGCTAGACGCGTGTCGGCTTGCGGGCAGCGGTGTTGTACAGCGGCGACACGATCACCCAAGCATGGTCGCAGACCTACCTCTGGAACGGGGACCGTTTGATCAGCAGCCATGAATGACGAGCCCCCAGGACAGCAGCGGGTTTCGACCATCCGCCGCTACACGCCCGCCTCCTGCGGTGCGCCCTCACCGGCGAGCGCCTGCCGCACGTCGGTGGTGCTCAGCCGGACCGATGCCATCAGGTTGCCGGACAGGTCCACTTCGTCGGTGCCGCTGGAGGCGATGTAGGTGAGGATGCGTTCGCGGAAGAGCCGGACGTGGCCTACCGCGACGGTTTCGGCGGTTTCGGGGTCTCGACTCTCGTAGGCGTCGATGAGCGCGGAATGGTCGTGGCGCACGCGCGCAAAGTGGTCATCGAGGCGGTTGGAGTTCCAGTCCTCCGCGCCCCCGAATGCGAGATATCCCAGCCGCTGTCCCTCATCGTAGATGCGTCCGGCGAGGACGCAGAGATACTCGTTACGCGCGATGCGCGCTTCGAGGTTGTGCAGCGCGGCGTTGGTTTCCGCGATGTCCGGCGCGGACCTGCGCCGGATCGCGTCGTTGACGACCGCGTTCGCCTCGCGTAGCTCGGCGATTTCGGCGGCGGTCACGCGGTTGGTGACCAGCCGTGCGATCGCCTTCGCGGTGACGATGTTTGCTTCGAAGAGGTCGCTGATGCCAGATAGGTCCAGCGGGCGCACGGTGAAGCCGCCGCCGGGATGGGCCCGGATGAGGCCTTCGGAGGCGAGTAGGAACAGTGCTTCGCGCGCCGGGGTGCGGCTCAGCCCGAGCTCGTGGCTGAGCCGCATGTCGTCGATCCACTCGCCAGGCGTGAGGCGCAGTGTCATGTACCGCGCCTTGATCTCGGTATACGCCCGTTCCATCTGTGTCCGCTGTCGCCGTCCCACGTCCACCATCCTGGCACATCGATTTCTCGTCCTTGACCCACGATAGACGCTTTGTATTATCTCTGCATGCAGAATGACGGGGCGTTCGAACTGCCGGTTCCGGTCGAGGTTGACCACGAAACCGGGAGGTGGAGCGTTGACGGTTTGCCCATGGTGCTGGTGCCTCAGCACCTGCTCGTGAACAACTTGGATGCGGTGGAACAACGGGTCGGACGGGACGAATCCGCCCAGCTGTTCCGGGATGCCGGTCGACGGTCGGCGTGGCACTGGTGCGCTCATGAATCCGCGCGCCTCGGGCTTGCGGGGCCCGCGATCGTCCGGCACTACCTAGACCGGTTGACTCGCCGTGGATGGGGTCGCTTCGAGATCGACGCACTCGACCCCGCGCGAGGCGAACTGCGGGTGCGGGTGCGGCATTCCGCCCTGTTACCCGTCCCGGGCTCGGTCCGATCCGTCGATCTGGCTTGCTACCTGTTCGAGGCGTGGTTCGAGGGTGCGCTCCAGTACGTATCGGGCGAATCGGAGATTGTGGCTGTCCGTGAGATTCAGTGCGGCATCAACGCTGACGAGTGCCTATTCACCAGCAATTTACCCTAGAAGGTGTCATGACGAGTAAAGACGCCCCTGACGCGAAGATGCTGCGCAAGGTTATACGCGCGGCATCCATCGGAAACTTCGTCGAATGGTTCGACTTCGCGCTCTACGGTTTCCTGGCTACCGAGATCGCCAACAACTTCTTTCCGAGTTCCAACTCAACGGCCGGCCTGCTCAAGACCTTCGCCGCATTCGCGGTGGCCTTCGCCTTACGGCCCATTGGCGGCGCGTACTTCGGCGCGCTGGGTGATCGCATCGGCCGCAAGCGCACGCTGGCCATCACGATCCTGCTCATGGCCGGATCCACGGTCGCCCTGGGTATTTTGCCGACCTACGGAGCAATCGGCATCGCCGCACCGATCCTGCTCGTGCTCATCCGATGCGTACAGGGCTTTTCCACCGGCGGTGAGTACGCTGGCGCCTGCGCCTTCGTGCTTGAGCACTGCCGCCGAGATAGACGCGCGTGGTACTCAAGCTTTCTGCCGGTGAGCACGTTCGCGGCGTTCGGCACCGCGGCCATCGTGTCCTTCGGATGCAGCGGGTTTTTCGGCGCAACCGCGATGACCGAGTGGGGATGGCGGCTCCCGTTCCTAATCGCCGCGCCATTGGGTGTGTGCGGCTTCTACATCCGTTCGAAGCTGGATGAGACGCCGGACTTCCAGCACGTCGCCGACAACGACACGGTCGCATCCGCGCCGGTGCGGGAGGCTTTGCGATCGCATGGGCTCACCATGGTCAAACTCGGCCTGTTCATTTGCACAACGGCGCTGTCGTTTTACATGTTCACCACCTACATGACGACCTATCTCAAGGTGACCGCCGGGCACGATGCTTCCTTGACGTTGCTGTCCAACGTGCTTGCACTGATGTTCGCGGCCGCGCTGTGCCCGCTCGTCGGTCGCTTCTCCGACCGGTTTGGCCGGCGCGTGACCATGTTCACCGCCTCGGGGTTGCTGGTCGTCGGCGGGTTGCCTGCGTTCCTGCTGGCCGGCAACAGCGGTCTGGCGCCAGCGGTCTTCGGGCAGCTGCTGCTGGCGCTGGGTGCCGTGTCGTGCAACGTCGTGACCGCGGTGCTGCTCGTCGAACTGTTCCCGACACGGGTGCGCTACACCGCTTCGGCACTCACTTACAACCTCGCCTACGCGGTGTTCGGCGGCACCGCACCGTTCATCGCGACCTTCCTGATCGAGGTCACCGGCGACCCGCTGGCGCCCGCCTACTACCTCGCGGTCGCCTCGCTCGTTGCGCTTGTCGCCGCATCGACCCTGCCGGAGACCTCGCGGAGCCCGCTTTCCGCTACCGACCCCGCGTCCAAGCAAGGAGCGATCACCTCATGACCGCCAAGAAGATCACGATCTTTCCCGCCAAACGAGTGCTGACCATGGACCCGGGCCGTCCGAGCGCGCCCGCGGTGGCCGTCATGGACGGGCGCGTACTGTCCACCGGCAGCATCGAATCCATGAAGCCGTGGCTTGACCGACACGCGTACGAGGTGGACGACACCTTGCGTGACAAAGTGATCATGCCGGGGTTCATCGACCCGCACACCCACTTCGCGATGTCGTCGGGCTATCTAGGCGTGCCGTATCTGGGGCCGATCGACTCGCCCGGCCCGTGCGGCACCAATCCCGGGCACCCTACACGCGAGAGCGTCATAGCGGAGCTGCGTGCCCTCGACGCCCGATTGCCCGCAGGTAAGACGCTGGTCGCATGGGGATTCGACCCGGCCATTCAAGGTGGTCACCTGCATCGCGACGAGCTGGACGGTGTCGTGGGGGAACGGCCGGTATTCATCATTTCCTTGGCGCCGCACTACCTTTACGCCAACAGCGCCGCACTGAGCACCACTGACGTCACGGAAGCCAGCACGGTCCACGGCATCGGGCGATACCCAGACGGGCGCCTCAACGGCCAGTTCATCGAGTTCGCCGCCCACAAGGCCGCGGTCGGACGATCAGCCGCCGACCTCGTTGCGGACACCGGTGAGCAGGGGCTGCGCGACATGGCCACGCTCGCCGTGCGCTCCGGCGTCACCACCACCGCAGAGCTCCTGTTCGGCATGACCGACCCCGAACGCGAGTGGCGCATCCACGACGCCGCGTTCAACGATCCGGCAACACCGGTGCGCATGGCCCTGGTGTCCTACGAGATGACCTTGCACGACAACCATGGCGACAAGGCGGCGCAGCACCTCGCGCAACTGCACGAGCGCAACAGCGAGACGCTGTTCTTCCACGGCGTCAAGTTCCTCGCCGACGGCTCGTTCCCGGCCATGTCGCTGCGCGTGCGCTTTCCCGGCTATCTCGATCTAAGCAACGGCGTGCGCAACGACGTCCCATGGGAGCAGCTGCACGAACGCATGCTGCCCTTCTGGCAAGCCGGTATCCCGATTCACTGCCACGCCAACGGAGACGAAAGCATCGATGCCGCACTTGATGCACTATCGGCACTGCAGGACATCCGGCCACGTTTCGACCACCGGTTCACCCTCGAGCACTACTGCATCAGCACACCCGATCAGGCGCGCCGGGTGAAGGCACTTGGCGCGCAGGCCAGCGTCAACTGCTACTTCGTGCACTATCGCAGCCACGTGCACAGCCATGAGGGCTACGGCCCGGACCGTTCCGAGGCCGTCGGCCGTCTCGGGTCACTGGAGCGCGAGGGCGTGACCTTCGCCCTGCACTCGGACTTCGCCCTGGTCGCGGTCCCCATGCACCCGCTGACTGCGGCCTGGGTCGCGGTCAACCGCCTCGGTGCGGACGGCGAGACGGTGCTCGCCCCCGGTGAACGCATCGGCGTCGACCGTGCACTCCGCGCGATCACCGTCGACGCCGCGCACATCCTGGGCATGGAACGCACCGCGGGCAGCCTCGAACCCGGTAAATTCGCCGACTTCGCCATCCTCGAAGAGGACCCCTACGAGGTGCACCCGACGGAACTGCGCGACATCCCCATCTGGGGCACCGCCCGCTCCGGCGTACTCCACAAGGCCTAGCCCGACAGCCGCGCAGCGCGATCTTCAGCAGGGTCTTGATCGCGGAGCTGGCCCCACCGCCTGATCAACTTCAAGCCGCCCAATGCGTCGTGATCGGCAGCGCCCGCCCGGTGACCTTACGGGCGGGCGTTGTGGTCGTCGATGAGTTGCCCGGAGATCCGGTACCTGCCGGCCTGCTCCGAGCTCCTGGGCGGCCATCGTCCCAGGAGTTCGTGCGGCGATCCTCACAGACTTCAGGCCCCACGGCTGGCTGCAGCAGCGCCTCGGCACGTGCACCGAGCGGTATCAAACTCCCGCCGGACCTGAGCTCAGCATCCGGAGCGCTGAGCCAGGGGGAATCTGGTGGACAGCCAGACGTCCACGATCTCGGCCGAAAGGATGCTGCCTGCTGGTTCGTCGTCGGCGATAGGGCCACAGAAGTGCTTGCCGCTTACCCGATCGTGTGTCTGTCTGTGCCTCTGACCCTGCTGGTTAATTTCGGGTTGGGGGCTGTTTGGGAAGGTGCGGGCGTGAAGCGAACGGACCGCATTCGTGTCGTCTATCGAGGTGAACAGGCCGTTCACCGCGCACACCAACAGCCCCGGGCTCACATCGGCTGAACGCCGGCGAACGGACCGTTCGTGTCGTCGACCGAAGCGAACAGGCCGTCCACTACACACCGGTTGGCGAGGCAGTACCGGAGCACTCCCGCGGTGAAACCAGCCCCCCGCCGAATTGGCCATCAGGGGCACCTCTGGTTGCGGTCGCCATGGCTTCGGCGTCTGCCGGGAAGCACGCTTGATCGCCGGTGAGCTCGATGAGCAGCGGGGTGATGATGATGGGGCGCAGCGGAGGAAGTCGGCATTGGTGGTGTTCGCTGACCACGTAAATTAGGTGCTGATGTCATGCGTGAAGACGCCGGTCTGCAGACCGAAGCGTGAACTGCTGACCATCAAGATCTGACGGGTTATCCACGCGGACTACCGCAGGTAGCTCAACACGTTTGCCGAAACCACATCCGCCGTGATCGAATTACGATTCTTCCGGCTGACTGCGTGTATAAGCCTCCTTGGCTCTTATTTCACGGTCCGCGCGTCTTTCTCCTCCTCCGAGCCCGCGCCGTCGAAGATCGTCCCGGTGCGGGTGAATTTGGACATCCGGGCAGGTAAGCTCGGTTGTTCGTGCAAGTAGACCCTAGAATCTGCCCGCGTGAGACGGGACCTGCCAGAATTCCGGCATGCAACTCACCTCAGAGCGGGATGTACTTGTCGGTGCTGGTGAGGATCCGTGCGTCCCCGTTGCGCTCGATGCGCACCAGCCCTGCGTTGGTCAGCTTCAGCAGCGCTTCGCGCACCGGGGTGCGCCCCCTCGAGCCGCTCGCCGGTTGGAACCGAGTAACCAGCTTTCCGAGATCCCGGGGAACCCTCAGCTCGTAATCCCCACCGAACCCGGCCTGCCTGCACGGCGTTACCAGGAACCGCCATTATGATGCGCAGCTCTGCCGCATTCATCCCGGCTGCCGCTGTTGCGATCGTGGCAGTTGCCGGGTGTGGTCCTAGTGAGGGAACAGTCGTGAGCAAACAGCACAGACCATCGTACACGACGGTACGAATGCAGTGCGTCCAAAGGGCGAACAATAAAAGAAGGTGTTCGTCCAGGGTTCCGGTTAGGGACTACCATCCTGAATGCTGGCAACTCAACCTGCGTAAAGGTGACCAGAACAGCGTGGTGTGCGTTCCTTCGGAAGTCTGGCGTCGCATCCCCCTTGGCAGCTATTACCGCGGCGGATCTTAGCCTGGATGCATCGAAGAATTGTTCTTGGATAGCAACGCTTAATTAATGAGTGAAAGTGCCTTCTGGCCTGCGGTGATCAGAGTTGCTGAAGCACTGATGCCCCGGCTTACCGGCCGTGCGTCGCGCCGGCCTCTTCCTGGTGATCGGCGGCGCCGTCGGTACCCAGGAAGCGCTCCTAGCGCAGGGGCCAGGCTTTGAAGGAGCAATGGTGTTCCAGACCGATACATTCGCCTCGGAAGACGACGTGTTCGCAGGCATCGATTAGGGACGGACGTTCCCCCAGCGCTGCCTGATCGATGGCCGCGGCCAGGTTCTCCTGCAGCGACGGCTGCACCATGACGTCACTGGATTCCCTGAGTCCGACCAGTCCTGAGTCCGACCAGCTGCTGTCTGAACAAGCCGGCCGGCTGTGTGTTCACGCCACCACAATCGAATCGGGCGAGAACGCTAGACCGTGCCGCGACGGCCCAACACGCTGTCGGCGTGACCGGGCCGCCGCACCGCGATCATCCCCGGCAGCCCGTCAGCGACCGGCCGTCTCGGCCAGGGCAGTGTCGAGGATCGCCAGGCCGCGATCGATCTCGGGGTCAGTCGCGGTCAGCGGTGGGGCGATGCGGAACGTCCCGCCCATGCCGGGCAGCTGCACGATGTTCATGTGCAGGCCGAGCTCAGCGCAACGCCTGGTGACGGCGGCGCCGATCTTGTCGGCGTCCTCGCCACCCGGCCTGTCGACCAGCTCCAGCCCGATCAGCAGACCGCGCCCGCGTACGTCGCCGATCACCGGATACCGCCCCGCGAGCTCCTCCAGACCGCCGCGCAACCGCACACCCAGCTCAAGGGCGCGCACGTCGAGGCGGTCGCGGCTCAGCACGTCCAAGAGGGTGTTGCCGACGGCCGCCGGAAGCGGGTCGTTGACGTGCGTGGTGAAAAACAAGAACCCGCGGTCGTGGGCTTGCTGCTCGATCTCGGCGCTGGTCAGCACAGCCGCGAGGGGCAACCCGGCGCCGAGAGTCTTGGACAGGGTGAGGATGTCCGGGACGACGCCGTCGCGCTCGAACGCGTACCAGTCACCGGTGCGGCACAGCCCGGTCTGGGCCTCGTCCAGGATCAGCAGCATGCCCCGCTCTCGGCACTTGTCCCGCAGCGCCGCCAGGTAGCCAGGCGGGAGGTCGACGACACCACCCGAGCTCAGTACGGGCTCGACCAGGCAGGCCGCGAGGCTGCCGACCGACTGGGCGTCGATCAAGTCGAAGCCGAGGTCGAGCTGCTGGCGCCAGTCCAGGTTCCCGTCGGCGTCGACGATGTCGGGCCGGAACCGGTCGGGCACCGGCAGGGCAAAGTTCCCCGGGGCGGCGGGCCCGTAACCGACCCGCCCGGCGCTGTAGGTGGCGTTCGCCGCTGCCTGGGTCATGCCGTGCCAGGACCGGGCGAACGAGACGACCTCGTGCCCGCCGGTGACGAGCTTGGCCATCCGCAGCGCGGCCTCGTTCGCCTCGGCACCGGTGGTCAAGAACATCGCCTTGTCCAGCGGCTCCGGCAACGTCCCCGCGAGCCGCTGGGCGAGGTCGAGCACCGGGCGGCTCAGCATCCCGCTGTAGAGGTGATCGAGCCGGGCGACTTCCTCGCGAACGGTCGCGACGATCTCCGGGTGGGCATGTCCGAGAATCGCGCTCATCTGCCCCGAGGTGAAATCGAGCAGCTCGCGCCCGTCCTCGGTGAACACCGAACTGCCCTCGGCGCGGGCGATGATCTCGGGGCTGAAGGCGCCGCGACCCGAGTAGCGGACGAGGTGGCGTTCGGGGGCGGTGCGCGCGATGTCGTCCAGCATGGCCCCGACGCTACGAAGGACGCAGCTTCGCGTCCATCACACGATTTCGAAGATTCTGTTCGATGGAGCCGCACAATGGTGGCATGCTGAACCCGTGGCGCCTGAGGCTGCTCGGCCTGCTCGACAGCCTCGGCACTGTCCGCGCGGTGGCCGAGACGCTGCACCTGAGCCCATCAACGGTGTCCCAACAGCTCGCGGTGCTCGAGACCGAGACGCGCAGCCGGCTCCTGGAGCGGTCCGGGCGTCGGGTGCGGCTGACCCGGACCGGGATCGCCCTCGCCCGCCGAGGCCGCGAGATCCTGGACCAGATGGCCGAGGCGGAGGCCGAGCT
This sequence comes from Saccharopolyspora sp. NPDC000995, assembly GCF_053599315.1. Taxonomy (NCBI): domain Bacteria; kingdom Bacillati; phylum Actinomycetota; class Actinomycetes; order Pseudonocardiales; family Pseudonocardiaceae; genus Saccharopolyspora; species Saccharopolyspora sp. NPDC000995. The sequence continues at coordinate 6,451 of NZ_JBSFLZ010000082.1, read as the reverse complement.
GCGCGCCCTCAACGGCGAGCCGATCGGCACCGTCCGGCTCGGGGTGTTCCAGAGCGCGATATACACGCTCGCCGTGCCGGCGGCGGCCCGGCTGGCGGACTCGCATCCGCACCTGCACGTGGAGCTGATCGAGTCCGAACCGCACGAGAGCGGGGCCGCGCTGCGCACCGGCGAGGTGGACGTGATCGTCACGACCACGGACTACGTCAAGTTCCCGTGGGACCGGGACCTCGAAGTCGTCCCGTTGGGGACCGACCCGGTGGTGCTGCTCCTGCCGCCGGACCATCCGCTCGCGCGGCGCCGGGTGATCGACCTCGCCGCGTGCGCGGCGGAGACCTGGGCGTGCGACCGGCCGGGCTCGTACATGGCCGAGCTGACCCAGCGGCTGTGCCGCGAGTCCGGCTTCGAACCTCGGGTGGCCTGCCGGTTCAGCAACTACCTGCTGCTGCTCCAGCACGTCGAGTCCGGCCGGTCGGTGGCGATGCTGCCCGCGCTGGCCGTCCCACCCGGAATCCCGGTCGTCACTCGCGAGCTCAGCACGCCGGTACACCGCAACGTCGCGATCGTGCGGCGCCGGGAGGCAGCGCTGCGCGCGGCCGTGGACGCCGTCGTCGAGACGCTGCTCGACCACCCGGACATCCCGGCCCTGTCAGCCCCCGGCTCCGCCGGACACAGATGATGCCCGCTGCGGCCCATTGGCTGCTGCGATCGGGCCTCCGGCGTCGAGCAGGCCCATGGTGTCGGTCTCCATCACCTTGAGATCACCAACCCAGAGGCGGTTGTGCTCGGTGCGGGCGCGGGCGGTGGTGGCCGGCAACGGATGGTCCTCGGGGAGCTCGTCGCGGCGACCGAGGACCATCGCGGCGGCACCGAAGCCCCGGGCGGTTGTTCGCGGCCCCTCCCGTTTACTGGGCTAGCAAGGCCGCGGTGCACGTCCTCGGTCAGCCGATGGAGGTGGCGCTGGCGCCGCACGGAATCGCGCTACGCCGTGGCCCTCGGTCGGTAACGCCAGGCAGTCAAGTTCCCCGCTCAAGGCGATGTGGGTCTTGAGCGTCGTCGTCGATCTCAACGGCGGCTACCTACGCAACCTGAGATCACAGCCCTCTGATCACCGCTTCTTGACCGACGCGGCGTTCTTCTCGTCGGTTATCGCGGTGGACACCCGTTCCTGCGCGGAGGGCACCCGATCCAGCTCGATTCCGAAGTGCTCGCGGTATGCCTTCAGCAATTCCTCGTCGGTGTCGAGCTGCCGCAGGGTGCGCCGTCCGTCGTCCTCCTCGATCAGTTCGTTCCCCCGCAGCGTTCGCTTCCCCCGCTCGGTGCGTGCGATGGAAATCGGCAATGCCGCGAACGGCGAGCGCGGGGACGTGCGATGCCACCACAGAAGCGGGTGCCAGTACTCCACGTCGCGGCCCCTGGTTTCCAGCCGGTAGAGCAAATTATCGTTTATCGATACGTCGATGTCGCCGTCGGGCGCGGTGGTCAGCAGGTAGGTGCCGTGCGGATCGGGTTGCGGTTCGCGCAGGTCGATCCGCAGCGGGTACCTGCTGTTGTTTCCCTGACCGACGTCAACGAGCCAGGACACCTCTTCTTGCCCGGGCAGCGGAACTGTGACCCTCAGCGCCATGTGGGCGCTGCTCTCGTCGAGCACCGATTTCCGGTAGATCCGGCCAAACAGCAGCTCCACGCGGTAACCGAACGCGCCCAACAACATGCCGAATGCGGAGTTGAGCTCCACGCAGCAGCCGCCCCGCTGCTGCTCCACGATCTTCCGCACAGCGTCGAGCGTATGCGGCACCGGTTCCCCCGTGTACACCGCGATTGTCTCGAATGGGATCGACAGCACGTGGCATTCCTGGAGGTGCCGTAGCGACTCCAGGTCCGGGCGTTGCGGGCGGTCGGCGCCGATTCGCGCCAGATAGGCGTCGACGTGATGGTCAGCGAGGGCGGGCAGCATATCGTGGTGTCCTCTGTGGTCGGCGGTCATCTCGGCAGTCGTCACAGTGCCTCCGCGTCGTGGTCGAAAAGCCAGTCGAAGGTGTCGCCGATCGGCTGGGCTTCGGGACGCTGCTGGGATGCGGAGGCACCACGGTGGAAGTTGCGCCCCATGTCACCGGAGAGCTGTTGGACCTTCATCGCCCGCGGGCGGCGCACCTGCTCGTAGGTCCGCAACGCCACCGAGACGTCGTCTCCGTGGCGTGCCAGTGCACCGGCCAGGGCAACAGCGTCTTCGATGCCCTGACCCGCGCCCTGAGCGGTGAAGGGCAGCATCGGGTGCGCGGCATCGCCTGCCAGCGCAGTCCGGGCGGTGGTCCAAGCCGGGCCGTCCTCGCGGACGTGCAGGCCCCAGCGGGTGACAGTTTCCGCGGCCTCGACCAAGGGATGCACGTTGTCCCAGTCGGCGAAGGCGTCGAGCACATCCTCGGCCTTTCCCGGCTCCGACCAGGATTCCGCGCCCCACTCCTCGGCCGACAGGGTCGCGACGAAGTTGACCAGCCTGCCGCCGGCCACCGGGTAGCACACGAAATGCCTGCCCTCCCCGGTCCAGACGACCGACCGGGGCTCGGTGAACGAGGCGGGCAACCCGCTGGCGTCGACTAGGCCTCGGTAGACGCTGAAACCCGAGTACATGGGCTCGTCGTCCACCCTGGCCCGGCGCACCGCAGACCGGATGCCGTCGGCGCCGACCAGCACGTCGGCGCCGACGGTCGTGCCGTCGGCGAACCGGCAATGCACGGCCGAGTCGTCCTCGGCCACCGACTCACAGGCCTTGCCCAGCTCGACCACGCCGTCGGGAAGCAAGGACACCAGCAGCGCGTGCAGATCGAAGCGGGCGAGCAGGTAGTAAGGCGCGCCGTACCGGTTCTCGCAGTCGTCCAGCGGGACGCGGCCCCGCACCTGACCGGTGCGCCCGTCACGCATCTCGATGGCGGTCGAACGCACCGCCACGGCCGCCAGGCCGTCCGCCAGCCCGAGGCGGTGCAGCAGGCGCACCGCGTTCGGGGCGAGCTGGATGCCCGCGCCGATGTCGCCGAAGGCGTTCGCCTTCTCATACACCGCGACGCCGATGCCCGCCCGCCGCAGCGCCGCCGCGTGGGCGAGCCCGGTGATGCCCGCCCCCACGACCGCGACCTCCAGTGGTCTCGTATCGCTCATCGTTACTTTTCCAGGCAGAACTCGTTGATGGGGTAGCCCACGTGCCGGTCCTGCGTGGGGAGGTAGCCGAGAACCGTGTCTCCCGGCTTGAGCTCAGTGCTGTTGAGCACCACACCCGCCGGGCCGAGCACGCGCACGTGCCAGTCGTCCTGCAGGATTAGGTTGACCGTCTGCCCGTCCGGAGCCACCGCGTCCACAGAGATCAGCGGGCGGCTCTCGATCTTGACGCGGCCCACGGTGACCATCCGGGTCCGCCCCGCGGTGTCCACCGCCATGACCTTGCTGCCGGACTTCAGCTCGCTCAGGTAGTGGGTGCGGCCCTCGGCGGAGAGGGTGTAGGAGTGGATGGCGCCCGCGTTGACCCGGAACGGCCGGGTGGGCATGTAGGGCAGCGGGTGGGTTTCGCTGACGCACAGGATCATGCCCTTGGAGTGCGAGCCGACCAGGATGCCCTCGTCCTTGCGGAAGTAGGTGCAGGTGTCGACGCAGGCCCGCTCGCCCATGCCGACGTGCTCGGTCGCTGTGACGGTCAGCTCGACGAGGTCCAGCGCGGGACTGCCGTCCGCCGCTGCGGCCTTCAGCGCCGTCGTGTCACCCACCGCCGCGGGTGCCAGCATGACGCCGTCCGAGCCATGCTCCAGCACGCCGAAGATGATTTCGGCCTCGGTCACGTCCTGGGCGATGGTGACGAGCTTCCCGGACGAGCCCGCGGCGGCGGCGATCACGATCTCCAGCGGAATCTTCGTGGGATCCCGGAAGTACAGCAGGCTCCACAGGTTGCTCCGTGCCGACCGGCACGCCTCGTCCAGCGTCGCGGCGTCGGTAATCTCGACGTACTGCCCGAACTCAATTTCGGGATGCGCCGCCGCGAGCTCGTCGAGCTGCCCGTGCTCGTCGGGGACGACGATCACCACGTCGGCCTGGCCGAAATCGTCCGGCAAGCTCTTTCCGGCCGGGAACAGGATCTTCCGCACCGTCGGCGGCAACCCGTCGAAATCGGCGGCGGAGTCCGACAGGATTCCATCCACCTTGATGTGGAGCGCCTCTTCCAGAACTGCGGACTTGGTCGGGCAGGTACGCACGTCGACCCAGGTGAGCTTCATAAAATTTGCATCCTCGGATGTGGAGTGAATTGTCAAGGACTCGGGCGGAAGAATTCGAGTCGGCTTACGCCATGTCCGGCTGGGTGGCGATCAGCTCGGTCGGCGCGGCCGGCACGACGTCGCCATGCACCAGCTGCGCAAGCTTCCGGGTGAGATTTCCGGGATGCGGAGCCTGGAAAATGTTGCGGCCCATGGCCAGCCCTGCCGCGCCGCCCCGCATCGCCCCATCGACGAGCTCCAGCAGGTCTTTCTCGTCAGCGGTGCGCAGTCCGCCGGCCACCACGATCGGAATCGGCGATGTGGAGGTGATCCGGCGCATTGCATCGTCCGAGCCGACGTAGTAGGTCTTCACCATGTCGGCTCCGAGCTCGGCTGCCACCGTCACGGCGTGCACCAACATCCCGGGATCCCGCGGATCGGTGATCCTTGGGCCGCGGGGGTACATCATGGCCAGCAGCGGAACGTTCCAGCGGTCGCAGGACTCGGCCACCGCCGCCAGATCCCCGAGCTGCCGCGCCTCCTCGCGGGAACCGATGTTCACGTGCACGCTGACCAAGTCGGCGCCGAGTCGCAGCGCCTCCTCGACCGTCCCGACGAGCACTTTGTGGTCCGGGTCCGGCGCGTGCACGGTGCTCGCGCTGAGGTGCACGATCAGGGACAGTTGTTTGAACCAGGCCGGGTCGACGAAACGCACGTTTCCTTTGTGGAGGACCACGGCGTCCGCGCCATTCGCGGCGAGCTGGCCGACGAGATTGTTCAGGCTGTCCCCGCGACCCGCACCGGGGCCATCGGTGAGTGGATGGTCGAGCGGGACGATCAACGTCCTTTGTGGATTATTTCGAAAAAGCCGATTTAGGCGCAAACGACGCGCTGGTGACAAATGGCGAAAAAATTGCTTCATTCAGCCATCCTCTTTTGGTTGTCCGGGAAATTACGACTGGCCGGATGATCTTATGGGCTGACGAGTTGCCGCGTCAACGGTATTGCACCTGCGGGAAAGGTTTTGAGCAGAAAGGGAAAAAATAAATTGATTTCTCAACTATCATTGACTGTGTGTTAATTTTGGTGGTAGCCCTACTTGGGGTTGTATTTCATGCAATTTATGGTGATTTATCCGACAGCCTGCTTTCGAGATCAGCCAGGCGGCGTTGGCGTTGAACTTCCCAGCCGACAGGTGAGCCAGTAGCCCGGATTTGCCGTCGGCGATGCCATGTTCGATCAGGCGTGATGACGGTGCTGTCCTTCGGCCTGCCGGGTTTCGATGGGACTGTCGGTGACGATCGGGTGGTTGTGCCAGGCCGGAAACAACTCACCCTGGTAGCCGCTGTAGCCGCTGACAGGGGTAACTCGACCAGATCCGCCGACAGGTCAAGGAGCGAACGCAGTTCTCCCACGCGAGCACGATGTAACCGCTGCGCCGTTGCCAGAAATCCCCGGCGGCTGGTCTCCGGCGGTCACACAGTGGTGGGCCGACGTGTGGTCCTCGCCGATGGCGGCCGAGTTCGAATGCGCCGACTCACACGGGCTGTACTTGCTCGCCCGTCTCCGGGAGGACTTCGAGCGGACTCCGGTGGTTAAGCCCCGTCAGCGTGCGGTGATCGCTGCTGAGATCCGTCTCGGCGAGGCGCGCTTCGGGCTCACGCCGATCAACTGCCCTCGGCTTCAATGGCAGGTGGAGGCAGCCGAGTCCGCAATGGACAAGGGGCGTCAGCGTCGCGCCCGGACGATTCACGTGGTCGACCCGGATGACGACCCGCGTAACCTACTCGGGAAGCTTTGATCGTCCGAGTACTGTGGACGGTTTTCGCCCACCGCCCCGGCTGGTCGTCCGGAATGACGCAGCCCCGCAGGGATTGCGATCTGAAGTGGGCCCCGGAAGTTGGACTCGGTAATTGAGAGTCTAGGCGGCGAGGGTCTGGGTCCGGTATTGCACCGGGCTCAGGCCCTGGCAGTGTGTGTGGCCTCGGCTGGTGTTGAACCAGGTGATGTAGTCATCTAGCGCGGCCGTGAACGCCTCGATGCTGAGGTAGTGGGTGTGGTGGAACATCTCTTCCTTGAGGTGCCGGAAGAAGCTCTCGATCACGGCGTTGTCGAGGCATTATCCGGCTAATGATCTCGGTTTTGGGTGATTGGCTGGTTAACGCTTTCAGTTGTTTCGGGTTGTCAGTCGGCGGAGTTGTTCTTCGTGGCGG
>NZ_JBSFLZ010000081.1:0-33936 GCF_053599315.1 Saccharopolyspora sp. NPDC000995 | reverse complement strand
CACGAACGTAACGAGAAGGAGCCCTTCCAGGATCACCACCCAGCGAAATCGCTGATCACACACGTCCACCAGCTCACTCCAAAAGAGCCACACCCCATTGATATAGAGCGGAGTACGACGCTTCCTGGCCCGAACAGGGAGCCCGGGCTAGTGCGGAGCTGATCGCCGCACTGCCCGGGCTGTTCCTGAACGTCGAGCACGTGGGCAGCACCTCCGTACCGGGGCTGACAGCCAAGCCGATGATCGATTTGATGGCGTCGGTTACGCGGCTGGCCGACGTTACTGCCGACCGGGAAGCCGTATTGGAGCGGCTGGGCTACCGGCCACAGGAGACCGCGATGCCCGAGCGGCTTTTCTACTACCGGAACACTGACCTCGGGCGGCGCAGCCACCACCTGCATATCGTTACCGCCGACACCTGGGGCACTCGTAACGAGCGGCTGTTCCGCGACCACCTGCGGATGCATCCGGAGGTGGCGGCCGAGTACGGAGAGCTGAAGCGGCGCGTCGCTGCCGAGGAAGAAAACGGACTCGCCTACACCAAGCGCAAGACGGAGCTGATCCAACGCGCAGTCGACCACGAGCGTGCCGCCCGCGGCCTGCCCCTCGTGCCGGTTTGGGAGGAGTGAGCCCGACGCAGCGGTCGACACCGCTTGGCCCGCTTCCGAAGAAATGCCACGAAACTGAGACTGACCTTGACCTGTCAACCGGTGCGGTCCACGCGCTTCGGGTGACCGTGCGCGACCTGATCGATCACCCCGACCGCGACTACCTCATCGCCGGTGCCACCACGCTCACCTCGCACGCCCGGGGCGCCATCCTGTTTCCGGATCCCGCACACCCGAACCGCGCGCGCTGGGCCGCGCCGCTCCGCGACGGGGCAACCGTCGCCGACGCCATTTCGTTGATCTGCGGCATCGGCATTCTCGGGGGGTGCACATCCTCGGCGAGCAGTGATTACGCCCATGCGGCGCACCCACCTGCGGGGGACGTTCATCGACACCACCCGGCCCGGTCGCCGCCGCTACTGCATGCCCGGCTTGTGCGGCAACCGCATCAACTTCGCCAACCACCGTGCTTGCCGAGCCACAATTCGCGACCGGCGCACCAACTCCGATTGACCTTCCGCCCGCCGTGCGGTCGGGAAACTATCGCGACGCAAAGGTTTTCCGGGACTGTCATGCTTTTTCCTTAATATCGCGGCGGTTTATGCCAAGCTCGCGGCCGATTACCGGTCCGGCAGCCCACGCCCTCACCCACGGCCTGCGGGGCGGCAAGCCGGTGGCGAGGGCAGACTCCTCATCGGCTTCAACGCGTCGACGACCGCCGGGCTGCCCGAAGCGGTGCCCGACCGCCAGTCCACATCCAACAGGTGGGCATCGCCTTGAACTGTGCGGTCACCGAGAGGTTCCCCAGTCACCGGAAAGTGCGTTCTTCCACGTCGTCGGTCACTCTCCTATGGTTTCTGAGTAACTACTGGAGAGCATGATTGCGGCCATAGGGAGGCAACATGGCCGTCGCCCTATTGAACCCAAGCGGATTGCCGGAAGGCGAGGCGTACCGGTAGATGTCGACCGCGATCGGGTCGAAGCTGGTCCACATCGCCGGACAGGTCGCCCGGAATACCGATGGGGTCACCGGTCGACGGTGACCTCGCTGCGCAGGTCGAGCCCGAGCCCTTGAACTGCTTGGTCACCATGGGGCCCAGTCATCGAGAAGTGCCTTCTGCAAAAGCCACTCTCCTATGGTTTCCGGGTAACTACAAGAAAGCTTTGCGATACCAGCCGTAGTTGCTATTTCCGCAAATGATTTTGCCAAGTCGGCTGCGGCGGGTGCACGTTGGTCGCAGGAGGTGGTCGCGATGACCCAACGGGAAGCACCATTCACGAACGAAACGGAAGCTCGCAACTGCGAACGCGTCATGGGCGATAGCCGGCACGGCCTGCTGCCTGAGACGAATCAGCAGGTCTGGGACCAGCGGTACCTGAGCCGCAAGCAGCTCTTCAGCGGCGAGCCGAACGGGGTGCTCATCGGCGAGGTGGTGGACTTGCCGCCGGGGCAGGCGCTCGACGTGGGCTGCGGCGAAGGTGCCGACGCCCGCTGGCTGGCCGAGCGGGGTTGGCAGGTCACCGCCGTCGACGTCTCGCAGGTCGCACTGGAGCGCGCCGCCCGGGAGGCAGGCGGCAACGGGGTGGCCTGGACCCGCGCGGATCTGAGCACTACTGCGCCGCCCGCCGCCGCGTTCGACCTGGTGTCGGCCCAGTACTTCCCCCTCCTGCACGAGCCCGACCACACCGCTCTGCGCGGGTTGCTGGCCGCCGTCGCCCCGGGCGGCACGTTCCTGTTCGTCAGTCACGATCCCGGCGACCTGCGCACCGACCACGGTTTCGACCCGAGCGACTACTACCACCCGTACGAGATCGCCGGTCTCCTCGACGACGACTGGGCCGTCCTGGTCGACGAAACCCGCCCGCGAACCGCGCCGCCGCCGCCCGGCACCCACCACGCCCACGACACCGTCCTCCGGGCGAAGCGGCTGCGATAACAGTCCGGTGTGGACCGTGGCTTCGGGCAGGCCAACCGCCAGCGGCGGCAGCAAGGGCGAGAACCGCTGGCGAAACCCGGACAGCTCCCCGAGCGCATCGGCTTGGCCGGTGTCGTGCACATTCATCATCGAAGTTCTTGGTTGTGATCTTCCGTCTGTCGCAAGAGCAATGATCAACCAAAGGCCAAAGTGCTCACGAGTCTTGGGTCAGGTGGTTTCGGCGTAGAGGCGGGCCCAAGCATCCGCGGTGAGATCCCGGGGCATTGCAGGCAGGTTTCGGACCCGACAGCCCGTCGCGTTGCGAACGATCTCGGCCAGGCCTCGGCCGCGCCCCGTGAACACCGCCTCGACGAACCGCTGATAACGCCGCAGGTCGCCGACCGGCACCAGCGGGTGCGGTCTGCGCTGCACTTTCAGGATGCCGCCGTCGACCGTGGGAACCGGGCGGAACGATCGCGCGGAAACCTTCCCGCAGAGCCGGAATTCGTACCACGGCGCCCACAGGGCGTTCAACAGGCTACCGCCCGAAGCGCGTTTCCGGGCCACGTCCCACTGCACCAGCAGCACCGCCTCCCACCAGCTCCGCTCGCCCAGCAGTCGGCGCGTCATCGCCGTCGTGATGCCGAACGGGAGGTTGCCGACCACCACATGCGGCGCGGCGGGGAAGCGGAAATCGAGCATGTCGCACCTGATCACGCTCGCTCGTGGACAGCTTTCGCGGAGCTCGTCCGCCCAGTGGCGGTCGAGTTCCACGGCGGTGATCGCTCGTCCAGCATGGACGAGTTCGCGGGTGAGGGCCCCGCGCCCTGCCCCAAGTTCGACCACCGGAACCGGTGATGGTTCGAGGAGATCGACTAGGCGCCGGGCGACGCTCCGGTCGATCAAGAAGTTCTGGCCGAGTTCGCGGCGCGCACGATCGCGCGCCGAATTCCGGCGGGTAGGCATGTCGGCTGCTCCTGTGTTCGCGGACCGGTCGGAACCGGGCTCTCGCGAGCGCAGGTCAGCGTGGTGTTTCAGGCACGACGAACCGCGCGTCAGGAAACGGAGCCCGGACGCGTACGGCGGCGCGAATTAGGATCCTGCGCCGCCTAGGCGGAACGCAGCCGCATGAAAACGGCAACAGCAAAACACGACATGCGGGGGAAGATAACATCGCGGGCCACGCCGACGATACCGATTTTTCCACTCGGGTTGCCCCCTCTCCGGGGGCAGGGTTTAGCGTTCGTCGAGGTGACGGGAATGCGGATCGGCGAACTGGCCTGGCGGGCTGGAACGACGAACAAGGCGGTGCGCTACTACGAGATCGCTGGGTTTGATCACGCCCGGGCGGCTGCCCAACGGCTACCGGGACTACGACGGGGACAGCCTGCGGCTCGTGCGGGAGATCAGGACGCTCAGCAACGGGAATCCCCGTCGAGCGCACCCAGTACGCATGCGGGCGCTTCGCCGCCGAACTGCGGCCGGTCGCCGAGGCGCGCGAAGCCATCGAAACCTCAACTACAGCAAGCCTGATCGGGGAACTCTCGAACGCCGGACACCACCACGCTCACCGTGCACTGGCAGTTGGCTTCGGTGACCGACACCCTTCGGAACCTGCCCGACGCCACCTCGCGCGACGACCGCGCCGTCGCGATCAGCGGCCGCATGCCCGACGTCTACTGGCAATTTCCGCGTCTGGCTGACCGTGGCCGCCGCGTTCGCAAACCAGCCGCCCTACTGCTGATCCGGTATTCGGTCGGGCACCCAGCGTTGGTCAATTCAACTCTCTGGCCTGCGGTTTCGATAATTCTGCGTTGCATGTTTAGCCCCCGTTCACTTTCACGTACAGCAACCATCGCCTGATCGAACTAACTTCCAGTTGTTCCCTGAAGAGCATCTGGAGGTCCGCTTGTCTTCCCGACCGGACAGCGGGCGGGTCATCCCGCTCCCCCTGCTTCCCCACCGCTCGGCCAACCGCTCCTCGGTGACCTGCAAGTACCGCTGCGGCAACGCCTGCTCACACGAAGCACCCAACACCTCGGACAACGCCTACTTCGGCGACATCGTCGAGAGCGTGCTCAGCCGACGGGGCGCGCTCAAGGCCAGCGGCGTGCTCGCGCTGACCGTCGGCGGCGCGACGGCCCTCGCGGGCACCGCGACGGCTGCGACCCCCGAACCCGCCCCGCTCGTCCGTCCGGGCCAGGGCAACGTGCCGGGCACCGACTACACGCCGGTCGCCCCGAACACCGAGGACCGGGTCGTCATCCCGGAAGGCTACGAGCAGGGCATCGTGATCCGCTGGGGCGACCCGGTGCTGCCCGGCGCGCCCGAGTTCGACTTCAACAACCAGACCGCGGCCGCGCAGGAGAAGCAGTTCGGCTACAACAACGACTTCGCCGAACTGGTCCCGCTGGACGGCAGCGGCAAGCGCAGCCTGCTGGTGGTGAACCACGAGTACACCACCGAGACGCACATGTTCGTCGGCTACGACGAGAACAACCCGACCGAAGAGCAGGTCCGCATCGCCTGGGCCGCGCACGGCCTCTCGGTGGTGTACGTCGAGCAGCAGGGCGGCGGGCTCAAGCCGCTGCCGAGCAAGTACAACCGGCGCATCACCCTGAGCACGCCGTTCGAGGTGCGCGGGCCGGCCGCAGGTAGCGACTACCTCAAGACCTCCGCCGACCCGACCGGCACGAAGGTCCTTGGCACGCAGAACAATTGCGCGGGCAGCATGACGCCGTGGGGCACGGTCCTCTCCGGCGAGGAGAACTTCAACCAGTACTTCGCCAACGCCGACTCGGTCACCGAGCCGACGGCCAAGAAGCGCCTCGCCCGCTACGGCCTCAAGGGCACCGCGAGCACCCGCAAGTGGGAGAGGTTCGACAAGCGCTGGGACCTCGCTAAGGAGCCCAACGAGGCGAACCGCTTCGGCTGGATCGTCGAGATCGACCCGCACGACCCGAACTCGACGCCGGTCAAGCACACCGCGCTCGGCCGCTTCAAGCACGAGACCGCGACCATCAAGATCGCCGAGGACGGCCGGGTCGTGGCCTACTCCGGTGACGACGAGCGCTTCGACTACATCTACAAGTTCGTTTCCAACGGCAAGGTGAAGCAGGGCAACAGCGCCCACGCCCGCCGGCACAACATGTCGCTACTCGACGACGGCACCCTGTACGTCGCAAGATTCAGCGGCAACAGCCCGGCCAGCGAGATCGACGGCACCGGCAAGCTGCCGTCGGACGGCCACTTCGACGGCACCGGCGAGTGGATTCCGCTGGCCAGCGGCAAGAAGTCGTTCGTGCCCGGGTTCACCGCCGAAGAGGTCTACATCTTCACCCGCCTCGCCGCCGACGAGGTCGGGGCGACCAAGATGGACCGTCCGGAGGACATCGAGCCGAACCCGGTCAACGGCCGCATCTACTGCGCGCTGACCAACAACACCAACCGCGGCTCGACCGGCAACGCCGCGCCGGACGAGGTCAACCCGCGGGTCGGCAACAAACACGGCCACGTCCTGGAAATGGACGACGACACCGTCGGCACCAAGTTCCGCTGGAACCTGCTTCTGGTGTGCGGCGACCCGAACGACGCGGGAACCTACTTCGGCGGATTCGACAAGTCGCAGGTCAGCCCGATCTCGTGTCCGGACAACGTGGCCTTCGACCGGCACGGCAACCTGTGGATCTCCACCGACGGCAACGCGCTGAAGAGCAACGACGGCCTGTTCTCGGTGCCGGTGGACGGCCCGGAGCGCGGTCGCGTCAAGCAGTTCCTGACGGTGCCGCACGGCGCGGAGACCTGCGGGCCGGTAGTCCGGGACAAGTTCGTGACCGTGTGCGTGCAGCACCCGGGCGAGCTCGATGGGGCGAGCGCGGACAAGCCGGCCTCGCACTGGCCGGACGGCGGCAACTCGCAGCCGCGCCCGGCGGTCGTGGCGGTCTGGCGCAAGGACGGCGGTGAGATCGGCCAACGCTGATCCACCATGCGAGCGCGGGGGTCTTCGGCTTGTTCCGGAGGCCCTCGTTGCGTTTACCGGGTAGTTTCGGCTGGTGGGGTTTGCGGATCAGGCATCGTTCGCGCAGGCCTTGGCGAGCGCGTTGCGCGGCGCTGCCCCGGGATCGCGGGTGTCGTTGATCGGTTCGTTGGGAGCCGCAAACCGCTGACGAGTACAGCGGCATCGACCTGGCCTGGGTGGTGCCGGACGGCGCGGTGCCGCCGTCCGCCGAGCGCCTGGGGGAGGTGCTCGGCGCGGTTGCCGAAGTCGCGTCCGTGCGGTCGGTGCCGGATTTCCAACGGTCCGCGCTGTGTCGGCTGATCTTCGTGCGGTTCCGCGGGTTGCCGCTGTTCTGGCGGCTCGACCTGTAGCTCTGGCGGCCTCACATGCCTTCGACGACACCGTTGACGCGGAGAATCCCGAGGCGAGAGGAGACGACTGGTCGTTGCCGGAGAGTGCGGCGATGAACGCCCTCGCCGCGTGCAAGGCGGTGCTGCGCGGCCTTCGGCGACACTGCAGAGCCCTTGCTGCCGCTTGGTTTTGGGCGCATCGACGAACCCGATCGCAGCGGCGACCGGTCCCGGCGGCTTGCCGCCCTCGCCGACGCCGCCGCCTCTCGGGACCCGCAGCTGCGCGAGCTCGCTGCATGCATCCGGGCGGTGGTTTTAGGACCTGTCCTAACGGTGCCGTTGTGAGCACCGGGTCACGCGTTGGTCGGCACGCCCGCGTAGACGAGGATCTCGCGCGCCGACAGGGCAGTGCTCTGCGCGGCGGTCAGGCCGGAGGCCGCCAGATGTGCGTCCACGATCCGCAGACCAACCCCGTAGCCGGCGAAGTCCGGCAGCCCCACGGGTTGCTGCCCCATGGGCTGCGCGCGGTGGCATCGCCTAGCCACGCGAGCCGGCGCGGCAACGTGACGTAGCCGGGATCCAGGAGCAGGCGGAACCCGTCGTACTCGACGAGGTAACCGCTGCACGCCTGCCCGCACCCGGCTATACCCCGCAGCCGCCGCGGACCGCGAGGCGCATCAGCTTGCTTGCTCCGTGCTAATTTTTTGCTTCTCCGCCCCCGGTGCCGCACGGAGGGCGATCACCGTGATCGCCGCCGCGACCATCACGAAGCCGACCACCCACAGGCCGGTCTTCTGGGAACCGGTCGCGTCCTTGAGCGCACCAGTGACGTACGGCGCTGCGAAACCGCTGATATTGCCCAGCGAATTGATCAGCGCGATGCCGCCCGCCGCCGCGGCACCGGACAGGAAGTTGCTCGGCAGCGCCCAGAAGGTCGGCAGCGCGGCGCAGACGCCGACCGCGCAGACCGTCACGGCGGCCATCGCGCTGAGCGGATTGCCCAGGTAAAGCGCAATCGGAATGCACACGCCGCCGAGCAGCATCGGCAGCGCTACGTGCCACACCCTCTCCCGCGTCCGGTCGCCGTGCGCGGCCCAGAACACCATGGCCACCGCGCCGACCACGTACGGCACCGCGGTGACCAGCCCGGTTTCCATAGTGGACAGATCCGTGCCGTACTGCTGCTCGAAGCCCTTGATGATGGTGGGCAGGAAGAAGCCCAGCGCGTACAGGCCGTACGCGATACCGAAGTACACGAACGCCAGCGCCAGGATCCGCGGGTGGGTCAGCGCCTTCCGCAGCGGCCAGTCGTGCGCCGTCTCGGTCTGCGCGCGCTCGGCCTCCAGCTGGTCGCTCAGCCAGGCCCGTTCTTCCGCCGACAGCCACTTCGCCTCCGACGGCCGGTCGGTCAGGTAGAACCAGGTCACCACCGCGAGCAGCATTGCCGGGATGCCCTCGACGAGGAACATGAACCGCCACCCGGACAGCCCGAAGATCCCGTGCCCGGCGCTGATCAGCGCGCTCGAAACCGTGGCTCCGATGGCGCTGGACACCGGGATCGCGGTCATGAACAGCGCGACCGCCTTCGCCCGCTGCGCCGCCGGGAACCAGTAGGTCAGGTACAGGATGATGCCCGGGAAGAACCCGGCCTCGGCCACGCCGAGCAGGAACCGCAGCACGACCAGGGCGGTCGGGCTCGGCACGAACGCCATCACCGTGGCCACCGCGCCCCAGCTGATCATGATTCGGGCGAGCCACTTCCGCGCCCCGAAGCGGTGCAGGGCGAGGTTGCTCGGCACCTCCAGCACCAGGTAGCCGATGAAGAAGATGCCCGACGCGAAGCCGAAGGCCGTCGCGGTCAGCCCCAGCTCGTCGTTCATCCCGTTCGGGCCGGCGAAACCGATGTTGACCCTATCCAGGTAGTTCACGAAGTAGAGCAAGATCAGGAAGGGCATCAGCCGCACCGCGACCTTGCGCAGAATCCGGTTCTGGGCTTCTGCAGGGGCTGCGTCGGTGCTGCTCACTGGAGTCACCTAAGCCCCACCACCCCCATGGGTCAAGAGGTAGCCCGCTTGTTGGGATGGCCGGTCACCGCCCCAGAACGTTGCGACGATACCGTTGTGGCATGCTCGAACGCCCAATTGCCCTGGTCACCGGCGCCTCAAGAGGCATCGGGGCCGCCGTCGCCCGCTCGCTCTCCGCTACGCACGACCTGCTGTTGGGCGGGCGCGACGCCAACGCGCTGCAAACCCTCGTCGACGAACTCCCCGGTGCCAAACCGTGGCCCGTGGAACTCACCGACCACAATGCCGTCGCCGCCGCGGTCGCCGACATCGATCGGCTCGACGTTGTGGTGCACAGCGCCGGTCTTGTTGAGCTGGCCCCCGTCGCCGAGGCCGCCAGCGACTCCTGGCGGCGCACCTTCGAGCTGAACCTCTTCGCCGTCACCGAGCTGACCCGGCTGCTGCTGCCCGCGCTGCGCGCCGCGAAGGGCCACGTCGTGCTCGTCAACTCCGGCGCCGGCCTGTCCGCGAAGCCGAACTGGGGTTCCTACGCCGCGAGCAAGTTCGCGCTGCGCGCATTCGCCGACGTGCTCCGCGCCGAAGAAGCGACCAACGGCGTTCGGGTCACCTCGGTGTTCCCGGGTCGCACCGCCACCGACATGCAGCGCAGCGTCCGCGAGCAAGAAGGCCAGGCGTTCGACCCGGACCACTACCTGAGCCCCGAATCGGTGGCGGCGCCAATCGTGTCCGCGGTGTGCGCCAGCGCCGACGCACACCTCACCGAGATCGTCATCCGGCCGTCCTGACCTGGGGTCTGTCCGGGCATCCCGATCCGGGCAGACGATCCGGACGACCGGCGGCCTGTGGGGTCGGGGTCCATCGTCGATTTAGCGCCAGCTGGCAGCGGTGGCGTACCGGGCGAGACACACGCCACCGCACTTCTCGGTGCGCTCCGCTGCCGTCGGGCCGTCAGCCCCGGATGCGCTGGGACGCCGTGCGGGCTGCGGCCTGCACGGTGCCCCGGTCCACGCGCGTGGGCTCGCGGCCGTGCAGTACCTCTTCACCAGCGACCCAGACGTCCCGGACGCACCGGGATCCGGCCGCCCACACCACGTTCGCCAGCACCTGATCGTCCGGCGCGTCCAGGCCCGTGGCGAACGCCGGGTCGTCGACGTCCAGGTGCACGATATCGGCCCAGCGCCCCGGCTCCAAGGTGCCGATGTCGCTCCGGTGCAGCGCCTCCGCGCCGCCCCGCGTCGCGGCGAGCAGCGCCGCACCCGCGCTCAGCGCCGTCGTATCGCCCGTCACGGCCCGCGCGAACAGTCCCGCCAACTGCACCTCCTCCCACAGATCCAGATCGTCATTGCTGGACGGCCCATCGGTGCCCAGCCCCACCGGAATCCCGGCAGCGAGCAGATCGACCAGCCGCGCGGTCCCCGAGGCGAGCTTCGCGTTGGACCCCGGGCAGTGCGCCACGCCCACCCGGCGGCGCGCGAACAGCTTGATGTCGTCGTCCGACAGGTGCACGCCGTGCGCGGCGAGCACCCGGCCGTCGAGCACACCGAGCTTCTCCA
The DNA here is from genome assembly GCF_053599315.1 of Saccharopolyspora sp. NPDC000995. Lineage (NCBI taxonomy): Bacteria > Bacillati > Actinomycetota > Actinomycetes > Pseudonocardiales > Pseudonocardiaceae > Saccharopolyspora > Saccharopolyspora sp. NPDC000995. The sequence goes on along the minus strand of NZ_JBSFLZ010000081.1, from coordinate 23,488 downwards.
ACAACGCGGGCACCGAACCGAACTGCGCGCGCTGTTCGGTGTCTTCGGCGATGGTTTCCGCCACATGCGTGTGGACCAGCGCGGCACGCTGCTGCGCGGACTCGCCGATCGCCTGCAACGCTTCCGGCGGAAGGGTGTACGCCGAGTGCGGCCCGTAGGCCAGCTCCACCCGATCACCGGGCCCGAATCGCAGGCCGTCGGCGTCAATCCACCGGTTCATCCGGTCGACCATGCCCTGCCAGCCGCCGAGCTTGTCCAGCGCCGGGGTGGAGATGACCGCCGAGGCGAACACCACCCTGGACCCGACCGCCAGCGTGGCGTCGGCCACCGCCTCGCCCATGAAGTACATCTCGGCGCTCGTCGTGACCCCGGCCCTGAGCATCTCGACGCACCCGAGCTCCATCCCGGCACGGACGTCCGATGGCCGCAGCCGCGCTTCGGCCGGCCAGATCACCTCGTGCAGCCAACGCAGCAACGGCAGGTCTCCGCCCATCCCCCGCAGCAGCGTCATCGGGCTGTGCGCATGCGCGTTGATCAAGCCCGGCAGCAGGATTCCGCTGCATTCCCGGACATTCGCGTCGTGCGGACGTTCTGGCGCGCCGACGCGCGGCCCGCAGTACGCGATGCGCCCCTCGCCGTCGACGTCCACCACGGCGTCCCGGATCACCGAACAACCGGGATCGCAAGGCAGGACCATGGGCGAGTACAGGCGTAGTGCGATCGGCATGCCCTGCATTCTGCCCGACGGTTATGCGCCGCCACCCGTGCTTATGACGAGCAACATGATCACCCCCGCCAACCCCGCGATCCCGGCCAGCACTGCCGCGAGAACGATGTCCTGCATCCGCTGTGTCATGACTCCAGCATCGCCGGGTTCCAGGCCCCGGACCTCGGCTGATCGGTCAGTCGACCTCGTTCGATCGGCCAGTCCCAACCAGACTGTCGGCCGGCCCCGAACGGGTAGGACAACGGTTGCGCGACGCCTTGGGCAACGCCGCGATCAACATCAGGCCAACAGCATCCGCCACGGAAACCACGCCGCGCTCACCAAACTCCTTGCAAAATAAGGGAGACCCGACGCGATGCGCATACTGACTCGTTTGGCCGGATCGTCCCGCAGCGCCACTCCCGAACGACCCGTGCAGGGCGAGGGATCACGCGTGGTCCATCAACCCGCTGCGCCACGCCCACGCCGCAGTCTCCACCCGGTTGCGGGCCTTGATCTTGCCCTGCGCGGCGGCGAGATGGGTCTTCACCGTGGACAGCGACATGAACAGCTCTTGGCCGATCTCGCCGTTGGTCAGACCACGCGCGGTCGCCCGCACGACATCGAGTTCGCGCTCGGTCAGCTCCACGGTCGGCTTCGGCACGGCGCGGCGTTGAACCTGCGGCTGCGCGAAGTGCTTGAGCAGGCGCACCGTGATCTGCGGCGAGACCAGCGCGTCGCCGCGCTCCGCCGCCCGGATCGCCTCCAGCAGCAGCGTCGGACCGGCGTCCTTGAGTAGGAAACCGCTCGCCCCGTTGCGCAACGCCCCGTCGACGTACTCGTCCAGGTCGAAGGTGGTCACGACGACTACCTTGATCGGGTCGGCGACATCGGGGCCGGCCAGCTGCTTGGTCGCTTCCAGCCCGTCGATCCCGGGCATCCGGATGTCCATCAGGCACACGTCCGGCCGTTTCTCCCGTGCGACCCGGACCGCGTCCACCCCGGTCGCCACGTCGGCCACCACTTCGATGTCATCCTGGGACTCCAGGATCATCCGGAAACCGGCGCGCACCAGCTCCTGGTCGTCGGCGATCAACACCCGGATCATCGTTGTCCCACTTCCCCGTTCTGCTCCGCCAACGGCAGCACTGCCTCGACGCACCAACCGACGTGCTCTCCCGGACCGGCCCGGAACCGGCCGCCCAGCAGTTCGATCCGCTCCCGCATCCCCACCAGACCGTATCCGCCCGACCCGCCAACCGGTTGATGGCGCACCGCCGTGCCGTCGTCGGTGATCCGCGCGTACACGTTGATCGGGTCGGCTCGGACATCAATCTGCACGAAACTCGCGTTGAGCGCGTGCTTCTCGGCGTTGGTCAGGGATTCCTGCACCACGCGGAGCGTGGATCGGGCGACCTCCGGCGGGATCTCACGACCGAGATCCACTCGGAGGTCCAAAGTGGTCGCTGCGTGGTCGCCGACCGGGAGGCGTCGAGTGGCTCCCACGAGAGCTTCCAGGTCCGCTTCGAGATCGGTCGTGGCCTGTTCGGTTGCCGACGAAGCGCCGGCCGGCTCAGCACCTCGCATGCTCGCGACCAGCCGCCGCATCGCGGTCAGCGCTTCGGTGCCGCTGTCGGTGATGCGCGCCAACGCGTCGGTCGCCGCCTTCGGGTTCTTCTCCGCGACCATCTGGGCGGCCTGGGCCTGCACCACGATGCCGGTGACGTGGTGCGCCACCACGTCGTGTAGCTCCCGCGCCAGCGCCATCCGCTCGGCCTGCTGCGCGTCCGACACCGCGCTGCGCACGGTCTTCGCGCGTTCCGAGTCCCGCGCGCGGAAGTACATCCCGGTGCCGACGGAGATGACCAGCAACAAACCGCCCGTGAACACCGGTTGCAGGAAGCCGTTCCAGGCGTCGAGCGACGACGAGTCGACCGGCATCACGAACAGGGCGAACAGGGCTGAAAAGACCAGCGCGGCACCCGCCCACACCGCGCGCTGCGGCTCCGCGTGCCGCGTCGCGTAGGTCACCAGCAGCATCCCCGCCCCGGTGGAGGCCAAGGGCACGCCGCCGATCATGCTCACCGAGGCTTCCAATCCCCAGAACCGCATCACCAACGCGGTCAGCACCAGCGCCGTCGACCCGAGCACCGCCGCCTCGAACGGCCGGCTCGGCCCAAAGACGGCCAGCACCGACAGCACGACGCCGCACAGCAGCAAGATCAGGCCGGCCAGCAGCGAGTTGTCCCAGTTCTTCGTGAACTCCAGGAAGACCAGCACGCTCAGCACCGCGATCACCGGCCACTGCCGACGCACCAGCGCGCGCAATGGCGTGTCCCGGACCTCTTCCTGCGCGGGCTGCCGGCTGCGCAGGTACATGCCGGTGCCCACGGTGAGCAATAGCTGAAGGAACCCGAAGCTGAGCGTCTGGCCGAACCCGTTCGACGGGTAGACGACCGACGAGCCAGTGCGCACCAGCACCGATGCGACGCAGGCCACCACGAGCACGGCGGTGACCGGAACGGCCTTGCGCAGCGGGTGGTAGCGGAACAGGTAGAGCACCAGTAGCAGACCCGCAAGGTTCTCGGTCGGGGTGATCTTCTCCAGCCCCAGCGAGTGGAAGTACGCGCCGGTCAGCCGGCCGGCCGCCGTTGTGCCGCACAGCACGACGGCGGCCGCGAGTCCGCACCGGAGCGGAGCGCGCCGACCGGCGATCGCCAGCAGCGCCATCGCGGTGACGCCCGGGATCAGCGCAGCGCCCCGATTGGAAAGCAGCCCCAGCGTGTCGCCGCACCAGAGCAACCCGAGCAGCCCCGCGAAGATCCACTGCTCGCGCAGAAAATCGCCGAGCCGGCGCCACCACGGGGCGACCGGCTCGGTTGCGGGGCTTGTCGCGAAATTGCTCACAGCCCGACCGTAGCCGGTGCCCCGACTCGAACACCTTGGCCGAATGGTTCGAAAGCCCTGACCGATCGGCCGAGCTTCGCCCGTCGATCAACGGCCCCGCAGCCGATCCGAAATCCGTCTCCGCCCGCCAGTCTCGAATCGAGCGAGCTCGCACCACGCGGGCATCGAGATCTTGACCGCCGCAGCACGAACGCGAGCAACCGCAGGCACGGCGAGCACGGGCCCGCCTGGCGACGAACGGCATTAGCTGCGCGAAACGAGCAGGAGGAAGGAAAATGTCGGCTTCAACCGTCGATCGGCGGCCCGGGGGACCGTTCCTGGTGGGGCGCGGGTTACTCAAGAACTACGGCTCGTACCGGGCGCTTGCCGGGGTCGACCTGTCGATCCACACCGGCGAGGTGATGGCGATCGTCGGTCCGTCGGGCTCCGGCAAGACGACGCTGCTGCACGTGCTGGCCGGGCTCCTCCGCCCGGACGGCGGCGAGGTGCTGCTGGACGGGCACCGCATCGACCAACTCGGGGAGGCCAAGCGCAGCGCGCTGCGTCGGCAAGAGTTCGGCTTCGTCTTCCAGCAGGGCTTGCTGGTCGGCGAGTTGACGGCGGAGGAGAACACGGCGCTGCCGCTGCTGCTGGCCGGGGCGGACCGCAAGCAGGCGCTAGCGGGCGCGCGGGACTGGTTGGCCCGGCTCGGCCTGGGCGGGCTGGAGAAGCGTCTGCCCGGCGAGCTCTCCGGCGGCCAAGCGCAGCGGGTGGCGATCGCGCGGGCCCTCGCGCACCGCCCGAAGGTGATCTTCGCCGACGAGCCGACCGGCGCGCTGGACACCCGCACCGGGGAGGAGGCCACGCAGGCGTTGTTCGCCGCCGCTGCAGCCACCCAGGCGGCGGTGGTCATCGTGACGCACGACCGCGAGCTGGCCGGCAAGGCCGGGCGGACCGTGGAGATCCGCCACGGGCTGATCGTCGGCGGAGTGATGGTCGGATGATTCCCGTGCAGCTGGCGCTTCGGGTGTTGCGGATGGACTCCCGCAGTCGCCTGTCGGCGGTGCTCACCGCCGCCGGGGTCGCGGTCGCCACCGCGCTGATCCTGTTCCTGGCGACCCTGCCGAACGCGACGAACGCCCGGATGGAACGGGCGTCGTGGCAAGGCGGCGCCGTGGATCCCTCCGGCGCGATCTCGGTGGCGAGCCAGGACTTCTTCCAGAACGAGCGGATCATCCGGCTCGACGTCTCGGGCGATCGGGCCCCGGCGGGCAGCGCACCGCAGTTCCCCAAGCCAGGCGAGGTGCTGCTGTCGCCGCGGCTGGCCGAGCTGACTGAGAAGTATCCGCGCGAAGAGCTCGCCAACCGGTTCTCCGGCCATGTGGTCGGCGTGCTGGACGAGACGTCGCTGAAGTTCCCGGAGCAGCTCGTCGCGCTGGTCGGGCACCCGCCGGGCACGCTGGACGCCGCGGAGGCCGAAGACTCAGGCTGGGGCGCGGCCAGCACAGACGACTTCCTGCTGAAGTTCTTGGCCGGGGTGGGGATCGTGCTGCTGGCCATTCCCAGCCTCGTGCTCGTCGCGTCGGCCGCCAAGCTGACCGCCGCACGTCGGGAACGCCGGCTCGCGGCGCTGCGGTTGGCCGGCGCAACGCCGGGGCAGGTGGTCGGCACGGTCACCGCGGAGACAACGGTCGCCGCGGTGGCGGGCACCGTCGTCGGGCTCGTGCTGAGCTGGCCTCTGCGGTACCTGGGGGCGCAGATCTTGTGGGGTGGCGGCACCTGGTTGCCCAGCGACTTCACGCCGTCGTTGCCGACGCTCGTCGCGGTGGCGGTAGCGATCCCGCTGCTGGTGGTGCTGGCGGCGGTGCTGGGCATGCGCCGAGTGGTACGGGCGCCGGTCGGCGCGGCGATGAGCCAGTCGAGGAAGGTGCCCAGGGCGTGGCGGCTGTTCGCGCTGCCCGCGGCAGCGGGGTTCTTCGCGTTCGGGCTCTACACGGCCGATGAAACCGGCGGCTTGACGTTCCTGCTCGCGGCGCTCGCGGCGGTGCTGCTGTGCGCCTCGGTCATCGGGCCGTGGTTGACCGGGGTGCTTGGCAAGTTGTTCGCCACCGCTTGGCGACGCCCGGCGATGCTGCTTGCGGGTCGGCGGTTGCGCAGCGATCCGAAGGCGGCCTACCGGTCCGTGTCCGGCATCGTCCTGGCGGTGTTCGTCGGGTCGATGGCGCTGACCCTGCTGCCCAGCTTCGAGACCTTCACCGGCGGCGGCCGGTCTTTCAAGGACTCCGTGCTGTACCTCGACGTACCGGCAGCACAGGCAGCTGACCAGCAGAAACGCATCGTCGACGAGTTGGGCCGCAGCGGCGCGAAGGCCACCCTCGTGCGAGCCGAACCGGTCGCACTGGTCACCTCCGAGGGTGGCACGTACGCCGGTCTGGTCATCAGCTGCCCGGATGCAGCGGCGGTGACCCGGATGGCGGTCGGCTTGTGCGCTGGCCCACCGGCAATCCGCGTCGATCCGGGCACGCAGCTGTCGCCTTCGGGTCTGCGGGTCTCGCCCATCCCGGCGTCGGGTACCGCGCAGCAGCCACCGGAGTTCGGATTGCCCGCGAACGTCGTGACGCGCCCGCTCGGCGGCCAGGACCCCGAGCTGAGCGGTTCGGTGCTGATCGATCCCGCGCTGGTGCCCGGCGAGATCGCCAACGTCGGGGAATCGACGCTGGCCGTGAACCCGGCGACCGACGCGGACCGGGAGAAAGTGCGGACCGCGCTAGCCATGGCGCTTCCGGGCGACAGCTTCAACAGCCGAGAGCTGCGGCTGGAGGAGCAGCAGACGATGCTGGGCGATCTCAAACGGGTGACCGCCATCGGGCTCTCGCTCGCCGCCCTGCTAGCCGGCAGCAGCGCCGCGATCACCTCCGCATCGTCGGTGGTCGACCGCCGACGCACCATCGGCGCGTTGATCGCGGCGGGGGCCCCGGTGCGCATGTTGGGCCGTGCGCTGCGGACCGAGGCGGCGCTGCCCGCGCTGGTCGCGACGCTGGGCGCCGGCGCAGGTGGCATCGCGGTCGGCATGTCGATGCTGAGCTTGTTCGGCTCGGACACGCCCGTAGTGATCAGCGGCTGGATCTTCGCCCCCGTCGTGATCGGGGTAACCGTCGCGGTGCTAGCCGCCTCCATCAGCGGCCCGATGCTGCGCCGGATCAGCGCCGAGCCCATCACCGACGAGTAATGGGCGAGTAGCCCCGCCAGTGACCATCCGGCCAGTTCCGCAGCGGGGCGGGACTGGCCGGTCGGCCATCCCGGGCCGACCACATGACCGATCCGAAATACCCGGCCGAAAGGCAATGCTCGAAGTGCCAGAAGGAAGATCCTGGGAGGGCAGAAATGTTCGTCACCCTTGTTTCAGCCGCCGGCGCGATCATCGCCCTCTCGCTGCTGGTGCTCATGTCGCTCAGCTCGGTTCTCCCCGAAGTCGTGGATCGCTTCGCGACCGCTCGTCGTTCGACGAGCGACGGTGCGCAGCAGTCACAGGTCAGTCCTCGGACGAGCCGGTACCCGAGCAGCGGCGGCTCATCCACGACAGCGCGTCGTACGGGAGTTTCGGCGGTTCGGGGGACTGGGAGCCGGGCGGTTTTACAGGCCGGATCCGTTGGGCCGCTTCCTTGGTGACGGTGAACGTCGGTCGGCGGGCATCGGCCCCGGGCGCGGACCGCAGCAAGGCCAGCCGACGCAGCGCCTCGCCGTGGTTGTCGGTGATCGTGACGCGCGCGGAAACGAGAAGAGCACGGCCCGGTTGATCTCGATCGCCCGGTCCCGCCACAGGGTTCGTTCGGTGGAGGTGTCCATGCCCAGTCGTTCGGTCACGTGCCGGGTAATGCCGTACGCGTGGTCGTCGGCCAGTCCGCGGGTAACGATCTCGGTTTTCACGAACCAGGTGTTCAACGGCGCGGCGGGGTATCGGATGCCGCCGATGAGCAGCTGCATGTTGCTGATCAGAGGCACGGTGTGCCAGCGGAGTCCCAGCTCGACGAACCACGGCAAATCCTGGTGCTCAACGGAACTTCCTACACGACGTCGCGCGGAACGGTCACCAGTTTGGCGCCTTCGTGGGCGGTTTCCACCACGAGCGGTAGGTGGTCGAATTGGCTGCGCTGGCTCGGCGGCTTCCACCCCAGGCACTGGACCTCGGCGGTGAATCCCTGGTACCGGGCGTCGCCGAGCACGCCACCGCCGGAGAGCGCGTACCCCGCGTAACGGACGACCTGTTCGTTCCCGATGCGCGGGCCGGGGCGATCCGGTGAGTCCGGGGGAAAAACGGTGACCATCGGCTGGATTCGTCCCGACTTGGTGGCCAGCCGGTTCGAAGCATTCGCTGGCGATCGCAGAGGCGTTGCTCAGGCCGCGCAGGTCGCGGACCTGCAGCCGATCCCACTGCCCGCCGGTCGTACACCAGCCGCTGTCGCGCAGCGCCACTCGTGCGCCATGGGTGAGTTCCGCACTGGTGTGCCGGTAGGTGCCGGTATAGGCGATCTCCTGGCGGACCTCGGAAAGTATCCGGTCCAGGGGTCCTGCCTCGGGATGTGCTTCGTGGAAGGTTCGCAGGAACTCTTCGGCCGCCGAAAGATCCGTGGCCGACTGAGACCGACTGGCGAGATGGATCGCCTCGTCGAGGCTGCCGTCGGTCTCCGGCAAACGTTGTTGGATCGGGAAGACGTCACCCCGGAAAGCCGTCACGTCCCGGTAACGTAGTTGCGATCACCGATTACTCGTCACTTCGCACGCGTTCTTCCTTCCGGTGAACCTGCGAAGCCCGATCGCGTGTCAGCCCACTTCTAGTAACAATCTTCGGCTCGACATCAGCCACTCTTGACGGCCCAATCGGGTGAATAAATTCGATGTCGATCACGGATTTGGCCGGCCGGTCGATGCCGATCAGTGGAAGGGCCGACGGCGCTGCGGGCGAACCTCGACGTCCAATCGCCGCCAGCAACCGGCCGGCCGCTCGACAAAGCTGATGCCGTGCCTGCGACCAGCGGCGGGGATACGCGTCCGACGCGGTCGTGCTCCTGCTCCGCTTCATGTTCGGCGAACGCCGCTACCACAAGTGCGAAGCGCGAATCCGCGCCGACAACGCCGCGTCGCTCGCGCTGCACGACAAGCCCGGCTTCGTCTCCGAAGGTCGACTGCGCGACCACGAATTCTTCGCCGGAGGCCACCATTACCTGGTCATCATGGGCATGACGGCACCGGAGTTCGCGGAAGGGCACGGCTTCGGCGAGCTCTGACCCGGCGCTTCCAGACAGGGCTGAACGGTCGGCCGAACCATCGAACTGCTCGCCGAGGATGCCGGCGTAGCCCGCGTGTCGAACGGTCTCCTCGACCATGTGGACCAAGGCCCAACGCATCAACGGCGGCGGAGTTTCGCGCAGCGATGGCGCGCCGGGCACGTCCGATCTGGGCAGGGCCGCCACGATCTCATTGAACCGCCGCGCCGCTTCGCGGTAGGCGTCGATCAGGTCGTCAGGCGTTTCGCCCGCGGCGGGTTGGGCGTCGCCGTCCTGGAGAGCTATGTCGGCGCCCGCGTACGCCAAACCTAACCAGTTGATCTCCACCGCCGTCAGGTGCTTGACCAGTCCCAGGATGCTGGTGCCGGACGGCACGCCCGGGGCGCGTCCATCCGGCTCGGGAACGCCGACCGCCGTGGCGGCAACCGCATCCTGCAAGTAGTCGAGGAAGCCCAGCAGCGTCGTCTTCGCATCGACGTTGAGGCTGGGAGGGCGGAGATCACCACCCGGCTCGTATCCGTCACACCGCGACATTGCGCAGCCGATCACCCGAATCACGGGCGCGCAAGAACCGGTTTCAGCCAAGCAGACCGGGCACCAGCGCGCGCTTCACAGCACTGTGCTGTCAGCCGCTTCCTCTTCTGGCACGAGCAACTCGCACGATCCGACATAGGCGCCTGCGAGCCCGATCCGCCTGAACTCACAGCAGGTTGGGCTGGTCGATGCCCCACAGCCAGTACCGTCGGACTGGCGGCGCGCCACCTCGACGGTGACGCCGCCACCGGCCAGCCGAACCGAGATGAGCGCCAGATCGCCGTTTGCGGATCGCCGGCTGCGTCTCACCCGGCGTTTCACCCGGCGCGAACTCGGGCTTGGCCGCCCCGAGCTGCTCGTACTCCGCACGGATCGCCCGGTGTCCGACGGCCCTGCCGGTCGGCACGATCAGGATCGCGTCGGGCTCGTACAACGGCCACGAGCCCATCGACGTCACCGGCGTTGAGCCGTTCCAGCACGCTGGCATCCGTTCGTCATCGCCTTCATCTTCCATCTGCTCGAGCGGATCCCCTTCAGACGATGGCAGATGGCAGTGACAAGGCGTCCCGATCGAACCGGGCTAGATGCGTTCGAAGATCAGGTCGCGGATCTCGCGGCCCTCTTCGTGCGCCCGGTTCTCGAACTTCGTGACCGGCCGCCACTCCGGCCGCGGGGCCCAACCACCCGGCTCGTCGGGGTACCGGTTGCACAGCTGCGGTTCCGCCTGGCAGACCTCCAGCATCTGCTCGGCGTAGTTCTCCCAGTCCGTCGCGAGGTGCAGCACACCGCCGGGCGCAAGCCGGGAAGCGATCAGCGCCACCGAGTCGGGCTGCACGAGACGGCGCTTGTGGTGGCGCTTCTTCGGCCACGGGTCCGGGAAGTAGATGCGGACCTCGGCCAGCGATGCGGGCTCGATGTGGTCGCGCAGCAACACGATCGCGTCGCCGCGGAGCAGCCGGAGGTTCGTGACCTCCAGCTTCTCGGCCCGCAGCATCAACTGGGCCAGGCCAGGCTTGTAGACCTCGACCGCCAGGTAGTTGGCGTCAGGTTGGGCGGCCACGAGCTGGGAGGTCGTCTCACCCATGCCGGACCCGATCTCCAGCACGACCGGGGCGGAGCGGCCGAACCAGGTCGCGAGGTCCAACGGGCCTTCGGGCAGCGCGGTCACATCGGAACCCAACTCGGACCAATGCCGGTCCCAGGCGCGCTGCTGACCCACCGTCATCCGCTCGCCGCGTTGGACGTAGCTGACGACGGTACGACGGAACGGAACCTGCTGGTCAGAGGCATTCACGGGGAGCCAGTATCGCAAACGGGCGGCGAGCCCCGGCGACCGAACCCCGCCCTGCCCGAAGGCGGGGCCGGCGGGTCACCAGGCTTCGATCTGCGGGAACATCGCCACCAGGCCGGTGGGCCTCTTGACCGGCACCGGAACCGGCTCGGTGTCGCCGTGCGCCGGCACCACGTTCAGCCATCCCCGGTGCCTGTCGGTCAGCACCACGGTGGTGGGCATCCGCATCGGCGCGCGGTCCGACGGCGCGTACTCCCAGTACCCGGCCTCGCCGGCCCCGGCCCAGGGCACGAAGACCCAACCTGGTCGGGAACCGAGCACCGCTTGCGCATCGTCCTCGACCTCGAACGCGGTGTCCCGCGACTCGATCTCGCCGCGGTCCAAGGCCCGAAGCCACCATGGGGCGGGCAGTCGGCGCTTGGCGCCGTGCAGCTTGCGGAACAGTCCGAGCACCTGGTGTTCGGGTGCGGTGTGGATCCAGCTCCGACGCAGCGATGCGGGTGTTGCGGCCTCCAGCGCGGGCGGGTGCGCCTCCGTTGCCAGCGACCACTCCAGTCTGGGCACCGGCTCCAGTTGGACGTCGTTCACAGACCGCCGCACTCGCGCACCGCTCTCCTGCGCCTGGACTGCCGACCGCTCCTTCGACTGCATGATTCGGCCCCACCCTTCTGCTGTTGAGAAAGTTGCGAGCCCAAACTCGCCCTCGGCCAACGCATGCCCCCAAGCGACGCTGGTTCGGGACATCCCTACTTATGCCTTACCACAGCGAATATCAAGAATGAAACAGTCATGTTAATTGTGTCTAAAATCACGTATCTGCAACTTCTTGGGCTGATACACCGCTGATCGGCTCGACAACTCGACCTCGTACAGATGGAGTGGACAGGTGCCAGATCAGACGATCCAACAGGTGGAGATCGATGGCGGCGTCGTGGTCGGTGTGGACAGTTCCGCATCGTCGCTGCGCGCCCTGCTCGTGGCGGCCGAAGAAGCCAGACGCCGCAACACCGTTCTGCACGTGGTGCGGGCCTGGAGCTTCCGGACAGCGCCGCGACCGGCGGACTGCCCGCCAAATGTCGTGCCGAGCCTGGACCAGTTCCAGCAGACGGTGGTGGTGGACACGGAACGGATCGTATCCAACAAGCTCGGCGACCACGCCGAGCTTTCGGTCCAGATCCACGTGGTCCACTCACCCTCACCGCAGGCGCTGCTGTCGGCGTCGAAGGGAGCGGACCTGCTCGTCGTCGGCCATCGGGGCCGCGGCGGGTTCGCGGGCCTGATGCTGGGGTCGGTGGCCGAGCAGTGCGTCCGCCACGCGGCCTGCCCGGTGCTGGTGGTCCGCCCCAACGTCTAACGGGAGCAGGTAGCCCGCCCCTTCTTCTGCCCGCACCGGATGGGCGATTTCGGGCGAAATCGCTGCGGCACCTCGGGGCGTGCAGGCTCTCGCGCGAAAGCGTTGCCAGTGCGGAGGAAGGAGTGCAGCTGCGACTGCAGCTGCGGTTCGGCGCGTCAACGGAGCCTGCGCGATAAAGCATGTGAGCAGCCGGAAACCGCTACCGCTCAGTCGCCCACGCGCTCGGCGTGGGACAGCGCCCTGCGCAGCGGTTCCCTCGCACCAGGCGTCAGCGAGCACGTCCCACCGCGCAGGTCGATCAGCGGCACGAACCCGAAAGTTGCGCGCCGGCATTCACACTCGTGTCGCCGTGGGGATCACCTAAAGGTTCAGAAAGCACAGGGCCCGGGCCATCCCCCGAATGACAGCCCGGGCCCTCCCCCGTCCCGACCGCCGGCGCCCCCGAGCGCTGTTGCAGTCGGTCGAATTTGGTCGTGCCTGTCGGCCCCGACGTCAGCCCTCGCAAATGTCCAGTGCGGACACTGCGTGCCGCAACGGTTACGGCGCACCGAGTAGGCGACGTCTGCGGCTCGATCTTCTGCCCCCGATCTTATCGGTTGACGTGATCAGACTCTCCGCCGGGCCGGGTAACGTTTTGCTTTCCCTCGCCCAACTGGGCCTTTGTCCAGTTGATCATGGAAGGTTCGACTCAAGATCAGTTCTCGCAGGTCATGCGTCACGTCGCTGGACGCTGATCAGGGCGATCACCCACACGGCCACCGCGACGGCCGCGAAGTAGGCCAGCGCGCCCCACGGACCAAACGGCATCTCGCCGACCCCTGCGGTGCCCGAAATGAAGTGATCGGCCGCGTTGAACGGCATCCACTTCCGCACGTCGCCGCCGACCTTCGGAATCAGGCCGACCAGGCTCTCCACCAACAGCGGCCAGAGCAGCAGCAAGGCGACAGCGCCGGCCGTCTGCCGCAGCAGGGCCCCGACCGCGACCGCCAACACCGCGCTGATTGCGAACACCAGGCCGACCCCGGCGACGTGGCGCCAGTCGTCAGCGGTGGCGAACGCAAGGTCGGAGCCCGTCGCCAGCAGCTTCGCGACGCCCCAGGAACCGAACGCGGCCACCTCGCCGATGATCAGGGCAACCATGGCGACGACCACCGTTTTGGCCAGCAGCGCGGTGGTCCGGTTCGGCACCGCCTGGAAGGTCGCCCGGATCGTGCCGAACCGGTACTCGGTGGTGATCGACAGCGCGGCGAGCACCAGCACCACCATCAACCCGAACTGGTAGCCGACCTGCGTCATCGGCACCGACATGTCGCCTTCGGCCTGGGCCGCGAACAGCATCGCGAACCCGATGGTCATCCCCAGCGCGAGGAAGGTGCACCACCACGGGGACTTGGTGGAGAAGAGCTTGATCCGTTCGACGGCGAGCAGGGTCATCGGGCCACCTCCGAGGCCGTCAGCTCGGACGAGGCGGCGCCGCGACCGGTCTGGTATTCGACTGCGTTACTGGTCATCTGGATGAAGGCGTCCTCCAACGAGCTCCGTTGCGCGGTGAGCTCGTGCAGCACTATCCCGTGCTGCGCGGCGATTTCGCCGATCTGCTCGGTGCCGACCTCGTCGATCAAGAGCGTGTCCGCAGCCGTGGACCGCGCGCTCAGGCCCTGCGCGATCAGCAACTGCTGCAACTGCGCCGAGCTCGGCGAGCGCACCAGCACGCCCTGCGTGCCGGCGTTGTCCACGAACTGCTGAGTGCTGCACTGCGCGATGAGCTCGCCGCGGCCGATCACCACCAGTTCCTCGGCGGTCAGGGCCATTTCGGACAGCAGGTGGCTCGAGACGAAGACCGTGCGCCCCTCCGCAGCCAGGCCCTGCATGAACCGCCGGATCCAGTGGATGCCCTCCGGGTCGAGCCCGTTCACCGGCTCGTCGAACAGCAAGATCTTGGGGTCACCGAGCAGCGCGGTGGCGATCCCGAGCCGCTGCGACATGCCCAGCGAGAACCCTCCCGCCTTGCGGCGCGCGACGTCCTCCAGGCCGACCATTGCGAGCACCTCGTCGACCCGTTTCGCCGGGATGCCGTTGGACTTCGCCATCCACTGCAGGTGGGTGCGCGCGGACCGGTTGGGGTGCACCCACTTCGCGTCGAGCAGCGCCCCCACGGTGCGCAGCGGGTGCGTCAGCTCGCGGTAGGGCTTGCCGTCGATGCGCACCTCACCCGCGGTCAGCCGGTCCAGGCCAAGCATCATCCGCATGGTGGTGGACTTGCCGGCTCCGTTGGGACCGAGAAAACCCGTTACCCGGCCGGGTTTCACGGTGAACGACAGATCGTTCACCGCGACTTTCGAGCCATAGCGCTTAGTGAGGCCGATCGCCTCGATCATGATCACTCCTGTCCGGCCGACAATGCCGCGGCCCACCCGGGCCACACCGCTAAGCCTGCCTGGTCGACCCTCGCACCGGCATCGCCCCAGCGTCTGGACCTGAGGTCAGACTGGAGTCGTAGTCGACCCCCACCAGTATGATGACCTCTTAGGGTTCTCCCTGAGCTTGTGGACGTGCGCGAAACAGCGATCCCAAAGTCCGGCGTCCGAGGTTCCCCCACCCGCACCACCACGCAGCCAGCACTCAGCGGAACAAGCAGTTCAGTGCTGCGGCCAGGCCGTCCTCGGCGACCGGACCGGCGACCTCGTCGGCCGCGGCGCGCACGGCCTCCGGCGCCTGTCCCATCGCGACACCGCGCGCCGCCCAGCGCAGCATCTCGATGTCGTTGTCCCCGTCACCGGCGGCGAACGTGTCCTCGCTCGCGATGCCCAGTTCGGTGCGCAGCTTCTCCAGTGCCGAGCCCTTGGTCACGCCCTCCGGTACCACCGTGACCCACGGCTCGTCGTGGTCCAGCGTGAAAGTGCAGCCGGGCAACCGAATTCCGGCCAGCACCTCGACGACCTCGGTCGGCTCGTGATCCACCCAGTTCGCAATCAGCCGCGGCACCGCAACGCTGACGAGTTCGTCCAGCGACGCCAGCTGTTGCGGGCCGTGCAGTTCCTCCTCGTGGAACCTGGAGGTCACCAGGCTGCCCGCACCGAGGTCCTCGGCTGCGAAGATCGCGCCGGGTAGCCGCCTGGCCAGCTCGGCGAGCACCGGCCCCGGCTCGAAGGTCTCGACGGACAGCACTTCCCGCGTCGCCGCGTCCACCCGCACCGCGCCGTTGGAGCACAACGCGACTCCGCTTGTCAGCTCCAGGTCGTCGAGGATCGGCAGGGTTGCGAGCGTGCTCCGGCCGGTCGACACCACGACCTGGGCGCCCGCCTCGACCACGCGGCGCACGGCCGCCCGGACCACCGCGGAAATCTCCTGGGTGGCCGGATCGAGCAGGGTCCCGTCGACGTCGAGGGCGATGAGTCGGGGCTTCCACACGGCGTCGGTCACCACCGCAGGCTAGCCGCCGATGCGCCCCGAAGTGGCTGGTTGGAGGCGCAATTCACGCCTCGCCTGGCTTGACCAGACCGGTTTCGTAGGCCAGCACCACCGCCTGCACCCGATCCCGGACGTCCAATTTGGACAGGACGCGGCCGAGGTGCGTCTTCACGGTGGCCTCGGACAGGAACAGCTTGCCCGCTATCTCAGCGTTCGACAGCCCCTTCGCCACGAGCACCAGCACCTCGCGCTCCCGGTCCGTCAGCGCGTCCAGCACCGACGCGTCCCGCAGCTGGCCGACGCGCTCGCTCAGGAACCGGTCGAGCAACCGCTTCGTCACGCTGGGCGCGACCACCGCGTCACCGCTGGCGACCGACCGCACCGCGGTGACCAGGCTCTCCGGCGGCGCGTCCTTGAGCAGGAAGCCGCTGGCCCCGTTGCGGCCCGGATCGACGTTTTGGTGCCGGTGCCGCCGTGCTTGACCACGTTCGTCAGCGACTCCTGCACGATCCGGTAAACGCTGCGCCCGATCCCGGTCGGCAGTCCGGTGAAGTCGCCAGTCAGCTTCATCGACACGGTTAGCCCGAGCCCGCGCACCCGGCCCGCCAGCTCGTTGAGGTCGGCCGCGGTGGGCTGCGGGATGCGGGCGAGGTCGTGCTCCGTGCCGTCGCGGAGCACACCGAGCAAGCTGCGCAGCTCGCCGAGCGCCTCGCGGCCGGTGCTGCCGATCGCCTGCAACGCCCGTTCGGCGAGGTCCGGGTTGCTGCCCAGGGCGTAACCGGCGCCGTCGGCCTGCGTCACCATCACGCTCACCGAATGCGCCAGCACGTCGTGGATTTCCCGCGCGATCCGGTTGCGTTCCTCGGCGACCGCGATGCGGGCCTGCTGATCGCGCTCGAATTCCAGGTTGTGCAGCCGCCTTTCCACCTCCGCGTGGTACGCGCGGCGGGCCCCGATGAACTCGCCCAGCACCCAGCAGAAACCGACCAGCATGACGAAGAAAAGGACCCGGACGAAGACCAGCGTGGGCAGGTCCTCCGGCGCCTCATCGCCGGTGAACAGCCGCAGCAGGAAGAAACCACCGGTCAGCGCGGTGTAGACCGCCGCCTTCCAACGCCCCACGTAGGCGACCAGGGTGTAGATCATCATGCTCGGCACCACGGTCGTCGTGGTGACTTCCGGCCCCTGGGTTGGGACCGCCATGATCGCCAGGCCGAGCAGCACGACGTACGCCGACTGCACCGGCCAGATGCGCCGCACTGACACCGGCACGTTCAGCAGCAACCCGGCCAAGACGAACAGCGCAGTGGGCATGCCGACCGCGAGATCGCCTTCGCCGCCGAGCTCACCCAGGTGCAGGAGCAGCATGAAGGTGGCGATCCCGCTGTCACCGACCAACGGGTGCGCCCGCAACCAGAGGCTCAGTTTCCGCACCAAGCGAGGTTATGCGGTCGGCGGGCGAGCCGACGTCATCCCACGGGCTCGAATCGCCTCAGCCCCTGGTCGCATCCGCCCTGACCCGGGCTGCCCCTCAGGGCCGACGCGGCGGGTGGTTATCGAGCGACTCGACCCGACCCATCAGATCTGCGTGGCAGGATGTAGCGCGCAGCGAGTCGCACACCCCTGAAAGGTCGGCGTTGAGTACGGCAACCGAGCAGCAGCACTGGCCCGGCCCGCTATCGGCGGCGGTCGCACGGCTGTGCACCGGGTTGCGACCGCAGGTGTCCGAGCGGACCGCGGCCGGCTTCGCCGAGGTGCTGCGCAGGCTGTCCGCGCCGCTGCAGGTGGCCGTCGCGGGCCGGATCAAGTCCGGCAAGTCCACGCTGGTCAATGCGCTGATCGGGCGCCGGGTCGCGCCGACCGACGTCGGCGAGTGCACCCGGCTGGTCACCCGCTTCCAGTACGGCACGGTGGACCGCGTCGAGGTCATCTTCCACGACGGCAAGAAGCAGGCCGTGCCGTTCGACGCCGACGGCGGCATCCCCGCCGACTTGGGCGTGAACATCGACGAGGTCTCGCACCTGGAGGCCTACCTGACCAACGCGGTGCTGCACGACCTGACCGTGATCGACACCCCCGGGCTCGGCTCGCTGGACGCCGCATCCGTCGCGCGCACCGAAGAGCTGCTCGGCACCCGCACGCGAGAAGAAGGCGAGGACGACCCCGAGCTGGACCCGGTGTCGCGCAACGCGGTCGCCGGGGCCGAAGCCGTCCTCTACGTGGTGACGCAGGGCGTCCGCGCCGACGACGAGCAGGCGCTGGCCGCGTTCACCGCTGCCACGGCCAGCCGGGAAGCGGGGCCGGTCAACGCGATCGCGGTGCTGAACAAGGCCGACACCATCGAGCCGAGCTCCGTCGAGGACTCCGACGGCGAGGTGTGGAAGGCAGCCTCGCTGCTCGCCGAGAAACAGGCGCAGCTGCTCAAGCCCAAGGTCGCCGACGTGCTGCCGGTGATCGGCCTGCTCGCGGAGACCGCCGAATCCGGCGGGTTTACCGCCGCCGACGCGGAGGCGCTGCGCGCCCTGGCCCAGCTGGACGAGGCAACCCGCGAAACGCTGCTGATGTCTGCGGACCTGTTCACCAGCTGGGAATGCGACGTGCCCGCCGGCACCCGCAGCCGGCTGCTGGAGCGGATGGACCTCTACGGGATCCGGTGCGCGCTGGCGGCGATCGACGCCGAACCGGAGATCACCGCGGGCGCGCTGCGGCGGCGGCTGCTGGACTCCTCCGGGCTGGCTTCGGTGCTGAACCGGCTGGACTCGGTGTTCCGGGCGCGGGCCGACGGCATTAAGGCCGCGGCGGCGCTTGCTTCGGTGACCGCGCTCGCGCACGCCTCCGGCGACCAGGACGAGCGGCAGCGGGTGCACGACGCGATCGAGGTTCTGCTGGCCAAGCCGGAGGCGCACCAACTGCGGGTGCTGGAGGCGTTGACACTGGTCGCGGCCGGGGCGGTGGCGATGCCGGCGGACTTGGCCGAAGAAGTGATGCGGGTCGGCAGCAGCAACGACGCCGGCGAGCAGCTCGGCCTGCCGGGACGGCACCGCTACGAGCTGACCGACTACGCACTGGAGCGGGCGAATTGGTGGCGCTCGTTCTCGTCGTTCGGCGCCACGCCCGCGCAGAGCCGCATCGCGCACGTGGTGCACCGGGCGTACTTCCTGATCTGGCAGCAGCTGCGGTCCGGGTGATGTCGGTGCGGGGCTGGCGACGCAACAAATCACCCGAACGTGGAACCGGTGGGGTACCGGAGGCGTCCGATCCTGGTGAGGGCACGGCCATTGCTCCGGACGTCGACGCAGGGTTGGGGATCGACATGACCGCCGTGACCAGCGATATCGGCATAGATCCGCTCGAGAAGGCACTGGCCGAACGAGCAACGCTGATCCAGCTGTGCATGTACGCGATGGACCGGGCCCGCAGCGCAGGAGTGGTGGAGCGGCTGTCCGAGGGCCTGCGCGGGATCGGCGTCTCGGCGCTGCGCCCGGACGGTACCCGTTTCGACCCGGCGCACCACGAGGCGGGCGGCACGACGCCCACCGACGACTTGGAGCTGGACGGGGTGGTCGCCGAGACCGAGGTGCTCGGCTTCGCCGACGGGGACCGCGTGCTGCGCGCCCCGGTGGTGACCGTCTACCGGCTCCGGGCGCGGTGATCCGCCTTCCGGTGATCAACGCGGTCGGGGACAATTCCCGAGTTCGAGCGCGGTCCAGGCAGGTATCGAGAGGAGCGGGGTAGACATGACGCCGAATGCACCGGGCGTCGCGGTCGCCGCGACCCTGCCGCAGCAGGTCAAGCAAGCCAGGGAGAAGCTGCACGCGGTGCTGCGGGAAGCCGACCCGAGCGCCGCCGAGTGGGTCGAGCAGGTCCGGCGCGGCCGCCCGAAAACGCCCAGCGTCGTGGTGGTCGGGGAGACCAACCGGGGCAAGAGCTCACTGGTCAACGCCATGGTCGGGCATCCGGGTCTGTCCCCTGTGGACGCCGATGTGGCCACCGCCACGTACCTGCAGTTCACGCACGGCCAGCAGTGGGCGGCGCACGCCTGCTACCCCGGCCAGCAGGAGCCGGTTCCGTTCGACCTGGAGCAGCTGCCGAGCTGGGCGGGCGCCGGCCGCGACCTGCCCGAGGGGCAGCTGCCACCGCGCTACGTGCAGATCACCGCGCCGATCGAGACGCTGGCCCGGGTGACCGTGGTCGACACCCCTGGCGTCGGCGGGCTGGACGCCTTGCACGGCGAGCTGGCGATGGAGGCGGCCGGCTCGGCGACGGCGCTGCTGTTCGTCGTCGACGCGTCGGCCCCTTTCACCAGGGGCGAGCTGGAGTTCCTGCAGAGGGTTGCCGAGCGCGTCGAGACCGTCGTGTTCGCGCTGGCCAAGACCGACCAGCACCGCGGCTGGCGGCAAGTCCTGGAAGCGGACCGGAAGCTGCTGGTGGAGCACGCGCCGCGGTTCGCCGACGTGCCGATCTTCCCGGTGTCCGCGCGGATGCAGGAACTCGCCGCGAAGGCACCCAGCGAGCAGGCCGCGGAAATGCTGCGCGAGAAGTCCGGCATCACCGAGCTGCGCACCGAGCTGGAACGGCTGATCGGCGGCCGGTCCGCGATGCTCGGCGAGGCCAACACGATGCGCGCGCTGTCCACTGTGCTCGGTGAGCTGACCGCGCGGCTGGAGGCGCAGAAGCGCGCGCTGACCGTCGGCGAGGATGAGGCGGAGTCGCTGCGCGCGCGGCGCGACGAACTGACCACCGCGCGGCGCTCGTCGACGCGCGGCTGGCAGGTCAAGTTGCGCGGCGAGATCCAGCGCACCCGCGTCGAGACCAGCCACGAGGTGACCCGCCAAGTGCGGGATGTGCAGAACTGGTTCCGGCGAGCGATCGACGGCGCCGACCGCAACCAGCTCGCCGAGCTGCCGCGGCAGGTCGACGTGGCGTTGCAGATGGCGTCGAGCCGGGTCGCGGCCATGCTGTCCGCGCGGCTGGCCACAGTCGCCGAGCAGTCGTTGAGGGAGCTGTTCTCCGCCGAGGAGCTCGACGTGATCCGCTCGCAGTTCGCGCGCGGGTTGCAGGCGCCGATCGCGTTGCGCCCACCGGAGAAGCGACCGCCGACTGCCGAGGACAAGCTCCTGGTGTTCATGGGCGTCTCCGGCGGACTCGGCGTCGGCCGCGCGGCGGCGATGCCATTGGCGGGCTTGGGAATCGCGGCGCTGAACCCGGTGGTGCTACCGGTGACGATCGTGCTCGGCCTCGGGGTGGGCTGGTGGATGGCGCGGACCCGCAAGCACGCGGCCGACAAGCAGCACTTGAAGCAGTGGCTGACCGAGGCCATCGCGGACGCCCGCTCGGCGCTGGATCAGCTGGTCGCAGAGCAGTTGATCGAGGCGGAGCAGCAGCTTTCGCTGGCCCTCGACGACGCCCTGACCAGGCGGATCGAGGCGATCGAGGGGGAGCTGCGGGAGGTGGACAAGGCCCTGAAGATGGACGCCGCGGAACGCAGCCGCCAGCTCCAGACGGTCAACCGCCGCCTCACCGAAGCGACCACCGGGCGGGAGCGCGCGGAGAACCTCCTCGCCAGCATCCGCAACCTCCGCGACACCGCCAACTGATCCGAACGAACCCGCGCGGGTCTGAAGCGCGGTTGCGGGGTGCCGGTGACCGGGCGCGCGGGAGGGGGCGTTCGCGCCCGGTCACCGGGGAAGGGCCGATATGGCGGAGGTCGGGGAGGACACCACATCGGCCGGGCTGGGTAATTTTTTCGAGGTGACCTGATGGCTCAGGTGCGGAGGTGGTGGCGGCCGGTGGGCTCGTCGAAGCCGTCGGGGTCGTCTGGGTCTGTGGTGGGGAATCCCGTTGGTATGTGGGGATGTTCTTGTTCCGTGCGGTGTTCTTCGGCCGCGACGTGAGTTTCGGCTTCGATGTCGGCGATGAGGTGCCAGACGGCGTAAGCGCCTTCGCCGCCTCCGGCGTGCTGGCCCGTTGAGAACGCGATGGCTCTCGCGGGCAACTGGGTGGTGAGCAGGGCGAGGATCAGCAGGTTGAACAGGACGAACGTGCTGAGCTGAATCCAGAACATCGGTGGTTCTCCTTCGGTTGAGCGAGGGGTATCAATTTTCGCGAGAAATTGGCGTTCATCCGGGTGACGGTCAATTTCTCGCGAAATTGCGCCGTCCTCAGGTGGTCACAGGCGGGTGGTGAGGGTATGCCAGCACCGCATGCAGGTGTCCTCCCGAATCCAGTCCACTTCGGACCGATCATGCAGCTCGGCCGCGCCCGCTTCTGCCCCGCAGAACGCCTTCACCCGCTCGCTGGCTGGGACTTTCGTTGCTGCGATGGGGAAAGCGTGACGGCCGCCCGGGACCGGGCGCCAGACGTAGGTCAAGTAGTCGGACATCGGGATCTCCCCTCGAAGATGTTGAGGCAAGTTTGCCTCAACATGGGCAAGTTGATCAACTACACGAAAGAGCGAGATCAAACGGGTGGTCGGTCACTCGTAAGCTGTGCCCATGTCGGACACCCCACGAGCACGCGCTCTGGCGAAGGAACTTCGAGCCGCCCGCAACGCGGCGGGCTTGACCGCGCGGCAGCTTGCTCACGTGCTGGGCTGGTCCGAGGCAAAGGTCAGCCGGATCGAGACCGCACGGCGCGGAATTCTGGTAGAGAACGTCGAAGCGATCCTCAACGTTCTCGGCATGAAAGGCGGAGATCGCGAACGCCTGCTCAAGATGGCCCGCGACATCCGCGAACCGGCGTGGTGGGAGCTCGGCCGCGAGCTACCTCAGCAGCTGACGGCTCTGATCGATGCGGAGCAACGCGCTAAGACGATCACTGACGTGACGCTCAACGTGCTGCCCGGATTGCTTCAAACCAGGGCATACACACGGACAGTGATGGAAGCGTCCGGCGTTCCCGACGATCAGATTGACGACCACGTGTCGATTCGCCAAGTCAGGCAAGGGATTCTGAGCAAACGAGATCCAGCGACGCTGCGTTGCTTCATTGATGAGACCGCGTTGACGAGGCCAATCGGCGGCGCCAAAGTGATGGCCGATCAACTACGTAAGATCATCTCCGCCTGCGAGGAACCGAACGTCACGGTCCGGGTAATCCCGCTGTCCATTGGCGCACATGCAGGTTTGAGCGGCACTTTTGTGCTTTTCGAGTTCGGCAAGCCTCGTCCCGTCGTGTACCTCGAAGCGCGGCGATCGGGTGCGTTCATTGACGAGCCAGACGACGTAGCGCTGTTCTTCGATGCAGTGGAGAGATTGGAAGATCACGCTTCCGGCCTGGAAGCCTCGCAGGAGATACTGCAGAAGTACCTGGAGCAGTACGAGAGCGAGGCGAAATGACGCCCGAGTTAACCGGCTGGCGCAAGTCCAGCCGCAGCGCGGCCGAGGGCAACTGCGTCGAGGTGGGCTGGTCGAAGTCGAGCCGAAGCGGCCCACAAGGAAACTGCGTTGAGGTCCGGGACGGGCCGGGCATCGTCGCCGTTCGGGATACGAAGGACCGGGATGGGGCCGTGCTGATGTTCCCCCGACGGCAGTGGGTGGCGTTCGTCTCGGGGTTGCGAGATCGCCGCTGGTGAATTGGGCCGTCTGGGCGGTTCGTGGAGCCGTTTCACGAATGTTGTCCGGGCCGGGACCTGGCTCTTGTACTCTCTGCGTTCGTGATCATACCACCGTGTAACCGGCGGTGATCACGAACGTGGAGGGGAGCTGCGTTGACCACAGGGATGGAAGACTTAGCCGCAGGCGCAAGCGCACTGGCCGGACAGGCGGAGGGGCTACGTGCAGCAGTCGACAACGGCCAGCTCGTCATGGACCCGGAGGCAGCCGAACGCGTCGCCAAGGTCTACGAGGAAAAAGCCGCTGCAGTCCAGGACAATGTCGGGGTTGCGCAGCGTTTGATCACAAACGGTATCTTCGGTGACTGCTTCATTGAGGTGATCTCAGTAGGGGGTTATGCGAGTCGGCCGTGTTCGAATTGGGTGAGTACGAGTGCGGCTTTGACGATGGGTCCGATTTTGCGGGGGC
>NZ_JBSFLZ010000080.1:0-34067 GCF_053599315.1 Saccharopolyspora sp. NPDC000995 | reverse complement strand
GTGGAACAGCCACCCGCTCGACCGGACCCGCACCAGCCACCTCGCCCGCCTCGAACTCAGCCTGGCAGCCTAAACCAATTAACCACCAGGATCAGTACCACTCGCCGGGTTGCCACTGCACGCACGTCGGCCGCGCCCCGGTACGGCAGTACTCGGCAATGGCCTCGCGCACCCTCTCCAGCGGCAAGGACGCTGAGGCCGGGAACCACAGATCACCCACCGGATCGAACAACAGGGCCGGAATTTCCTCGGTGGCCTCGGGGTTGAGCGAGTCGACCAGGACACCGTCCGGGGCTCCGGGATGCATGTAGTTGAGCGCGCCCCACCTGGTGGTTCGGTTGGTCGTGATGCGCAGGCGTCCTCGCGGGAACTCGTGAATGCTGCCGTCGTCGGACTGGCGGCAGGGACGATCCCACACATATATCTGCGAGTACTGCAAGGGTGCTTCGGTGACGATCGCATTGACGAGGTTGCGTACTTCGTCGGGAGCCTGCGCGTAACGGAACTCGTGGCCAAGGATGCCCGTCACCACAGGCAGCACCTCGGTTTTCATGGTCTGGCCTCTCCCTGGATCTCAATCGGTCGATCGCGGCCCGGTGTCCACACCATGAGCACCGAACCACAGGGCAGGATCGCGCGCACTGCCGCTTCGCAGTTCTGGTCACCGGGGCACATGCGATTGTTGACGACTACGACGCCGTACGTCTGCCCCGATTCCTTCATCATTTCGGCGTATTTTGCCTCGACGTGGGTGAACACCGCTGGGGCGCCGCGACTGTCGGACGGCGGAAACACGTCGGAGTTGTGCAGCGTCAGCCGCACGCGCTCGGAGATGTCCTCCCGGCCGCTGGTGATGCGGAACTCGGTGCCGTCGCGGTCGTAGCCGAAGCCTGTTGTCTGTCCGCCTTCCCAGCGGGGTAGTCGGTTGCGCGCCTGCTCGACCCACCGTCGGTCGTGGGCGGCGTCTGTAGGTATCCGGCCCGCAGTTGAGGGATGTGCTGCGCTGGGCGGGGTTTTGTCGACCGCCTGCTGGACTTCCAGACCTCGGCGGTAGGTGGTGATCAGCTCGATCACGCAGGTTGTCGCCTGGTAGGCGTGGATCAACTCGTCGCTGGTCGGCTCCACCGCCGCGAGGACTTCCAGGGCCGCCGGGTCGGCGGTGCCTTCCAGTGCGGACCCCAGGACTCCACCGGCTTCATCGCAGGCGTCCTGTGCGGCGGTGAGAAGGTCGAGGGCGGCCGTGATCCGATCAACCACCTGCGCCAACGCCTGATCGAGATCACCGACCGCCGACACTTCGCCCTCCTCTTGAAGTCCGCCGCGCCGGATAGCGTGGCAGGTCCCCCCGGCGCGATGGGGCCGGTTGCGGCGCACTGCCGCTCGTCGACCCAGCTACGGCCGCCATGTCGGGTCGGCCGTTCCGCGCCGGGGGGCTGGGGTGGATGGCCAGACGACGTCGGGGGGCTTGCGTCGCCTGACCATCCGCGTACCTGGCCGACCTGTAGGCAACGGCGCAGGCACGTGGTTGCGGTGGGAACACCGGTCTGGATCGGCAGCGGCATTCCCACTGGGTCTATAGCTGCAGCAACGCGGCGAGCAGCCGCCGCAGCATTCCGGGGTGCCGTGCCATGGCTTCCCGGTCATCGACCGGCAAACCAGACTCGACCAGTGGCAGCAGCCGGGTTTCGTCGAGGGCGAGCGCATCGGCGAGATCTCCGCGCATCTGCACGGTGCGCGGCTCGCGCAGCCGGTGCCGACCATTACCGCGCGTCTCCGCATCCACCCGCGCAACCAGGTAGGCGACCGTCAAAGCACCCTCGCCGCTACCCGCGTGCTGCGCCGGGGCGTAGTAGAACGTCGCCCACAGCGCGAGCCCGCCAACGCCGAGCAGACCGCTTGCCACCAACGCGGCGATCATCGGCCTGTCCTATCGCCGTCGATCACGCGCGGCGGAACATAGCTCTTGCACTGGTCCCTGATCGTGTCGACCAGCTCGGACAACAGCTGTTCGCCGTCCAGCAGATCCTCATCCGTCGCACGTCCAAAGAGGACCGCGTTGGATAGGTCCTTTAGCGCGACGGCCGCGTTCGTCAACAACTCGGCGAGTTTGACTGCCCGGTCGGCTTCCGTCGCGTTCATATCGCACTCGCGGCGGGTGACGTCGGTGTCTTAGCGAGCTCGTGAGCCTTGTCGTTGCAGGTCCGGCACGTCTCCCACAACCACGCCAGACTGGTGTTTTCCGCTGCCAACTGGTGACCGCACAGGGTGGCCACCACGAATCCGTTGGGGTAGCCCTCGTGAGGTCTGGTGTCGGTGCTTGCGTGCCGCAGGCCACCAGAAGGAACCCAATGGAACGGGTGAGGTCGGTACATCGTCACCCCCGATAGCTCGTGGACTGTTACCGATCAGCATGGTTGCTGCGGTAACACGGAAGCAATGCTTCGATAGGGTGATCGAGTTTTGCCGCCAAATCTGCCTACGATTGCAGCGTGGCCGGAAACAGTGGGAAGACACCAAAGGCACGCGCACTGGGCGCTGAGCTGCGCGAAGCACGCGAATCGGCAGGACTCAGTCAGCGGAAGGTGGCGGCACTGGCAACAATCTCGAACGCGTCGCTATCACGCTACGAGACCGGGGATCGGGTACCCAGCCCCGAAGATGTGGCGAGCATCCTCACTGCGGTGGGCGCCGGTGCCGCCGTGCGTGACCGGCTGGTCGAGATGGCTCGCAACGCCGCAGAGCCCAACTGGCTGCTCGCCGGTGCGAGCGGCACCCGTACAGAGCTCACGACCCTGATCGAGTTCGAACGGACCGCGACCCGGATCGTCGAAGTGGCTCCGATGCTGATCCCGGGTCTGCTACAAACTTCCGATTACGCCCGCACCATCATGTCCGGTCTGCCTGCCCACGAGCTCGATACCTGGGTGACGATGCGAGTCGGTCGGCGGGACGTGCTGACGCGCCGCAACCCGGTCCAGTTCGATGCCATAATCGCCGAACACGTGCTGTACCAACCGATCGGCGGCCCCAGCGTCATGGCCGACCAACTGCGACACATCGCCAAGATGGCCGAGCTAACAAACGTTTCCGTACAGATCGTCCCCAGTAGCACGCAGACCTGGCACCTCGCGCTCGAAGGTGCGTTCATCCTCTTCCAGTTCCCGAAAGCGTCACCGATCGTTAACCTCGAACACTTCCGGTCATCTGCGTTCCTCTACGACGACGGGGACATCCACGACTACGCCCAAGCGGGGGATAGCCTCCGGCAAGCGGCGATGAGCCCAGCCGACTCACTGAGGCTCATCGCCCGCAGTGCCGAGTTGATGGAGGAACAGAGTGACGGTACACCCGACTAACTGGCGCAAGGCAAGCTACTCCGGCCAGCAATCCGCATGCGTCGAGATTGGCAGCTTCGGCGACGGCGCCGCAGTCCGCGACACCAAGGACCGGGCCGCCGGATACTTCACAACCACCACCGACCAATGGTCGGCGTTCATCGCCTCGATCAAGAACGGTCGTTACGAGGCCTGACAGCACGGCAGCGCGCCCGCCTGGTGTCGGTATCACCAGGCGGGCGCTGCTGTACGTGCGGACGCTCTAGAACGCCATCCGGTCAACGTCGACCACGCGGCAGGTGATCGCGTCGGGGCGGCTTCCGAGCATGGTCGACGCGTCCCACCCAGACAGCTGCGCCGACTGCCCAGCTCCCAGCTCGTTGCGAATCGCGTAGATCTCGCTTAGGCGGTTACCGGCAGGATCGTCAACAGCGATCACCACCCAGTAGCTTGCCGACCGGTCCAACGAGTTCGTGATGGTCAGGTTGGCCTCGGCGGTGGTGGTCCCGTATTCGGTGCGCGCGCTGCAGCCGGACAGGTTCACGTCTTGCACGGCGTCAGGCGTCTCCGTGCCAGGAATCACAGGGGTGCCGCCGTTGGCAACGCCGTTCGCGAGCCCCGAGATTTCCTGCAGCTCGCTGTCAAACCTCTGGATCGCGTCGACCATCATCGCGACACCCACGATGCCGAGCGCGGCCACGCCGACGCCCAGCCCGGTCGCAGTCCACGTCATGACGCGGTTGGTTGCGGCTCCGCGGCGCACCCGGCCGACGCCGAGCAGGCCGAACAGCACTGCCAACGCGCCGAGGATTAGCGCGATGAACCCCGTCAAGGGGATCAGGCCGAACACGGCTCCGACGATCGCCAGGACAAGCGCGGTGATGCCGAAGCCGTTGCGTGGCGCTGGCGCGTGATCGCCAGCGCTCGGGGGCGTGGTGGGGGTCTGACTCACGTCGTCTCTCCGATTCTGTGGTCAGCACCCGTTTGTGTTTTGAGACCTCCACCCTTCGGCGGGGGCTACGCGTCCCAGACAGTTACCGCGGCCCGCTCCGCTCACGACACCTGAACCACCCGAAGACGACAACCTTCGCAAACCGACCGACGCTCCGTGCAGCCGCACCTTCTCACGCGAATGAGCTTCACCCAGATGACGGTCGCTGATCGCGCTGGCCACGAGCGGCCAGTGCGACGGTGGGGGGTGGCGGCGGGGCTCCGGGTTGGCCGCTTACCGTAGAAGGGTGCGCCTGAAGTTCTTGCTACGACCCGGTTGGCTCGGCCTGATTGCGCTGGTCGTGGTGTTCGCGTCGCTCTGCTTCACGCTGCTGGCACCCTGGCAGTTCAGCCGCAGCGACGAGGCCCTAGCACGCAACAACGCCATCTCCGAGTCGTTCCACGCGTCGCCGAAGCCGCTGGCGGAGGTGCTGCCCGCTGGCCAAGTGCCGGACCAGCGGACCGAGTGGTCGCAGGTCATGATGCACGGCCGGTACCTGCCGGAGGGCGAGACGCTGGCCTGGCAGCGCACGGTGCTCGGCGAGCCCGCCCTCGAAGTGCTGACCCCGTTCCGGCTCGACGACGGCACGACGGTGCTGGTCGACCGTGGCTTCATCCGCCCCGTCAACGGCACCCAGGCGCCGGACTACGCGACCGCGCCGACCGGTGACCTCACGCTCACCGCCCGAGTCCGCACCGACGAGCAAGACAGCAAGCAGCGCCCGCTGTTCGACCACGACGGGCACCGCTGGGCCTACGCGGTGAACGCGCAGACCATCGCGAACGGCACCGGTATCGCACTGCGGCCGGGCTACCTCGCCCTAAACGAGGGCCAGCCGGGCGTGTTGGAGGCATTGCCGCTGCCGCGCCTAGAGTCGGGACCGTACTTCTCGTACGCGCTGCAGTGGATCGCGTTCGGCATCATGGCGATCATCGCGATCGGCTACCTGGTGTACTCGGAGCTGCGCACCGACGCCCGCCCGGCCTGGCGAAACCGAACCGACGCGGATGGCACGGCGGACGAGCCCGCCGACGGACCGGCCCCGGGTGGCCGAGCCAACAGCGGCGGCCGCCGCAAGGTGTCGGTGGCCGAGGCGATCGCGGAAGAAGAACGCCGCGAACGCGAAGCAGCGGCACGAGAATCCGGCGAGACGACCGAGGAAACCGCCGCCACCACCAGCGGCGGCGGCGAAGCCCCCAAAAACGAACCAACTCACCAAGCCTGACCCACGACGCGGCGTCAGCCTGGTCCCCGACTCCACGCAGCCGGGGAGCGACGGTCTCGGCGGAGGGCTCGGGTCAGGGCGTAGGCCGCCGTCAGGACTCCCGTCACCGTGCCGATCACCCGCGAGAGCTCGACGCTTCGGGTCACGTCGCCCGCGTCCGCCGTGCGGCCCTCTCCCAGCACCGGGCGCTGCTCCACCACGTGGCCGTACACCGTCCGGCCGCCCAGGCGGATCTGCAGGGCACCCGCGAACGCCGCCTCGACCTGCCCGGCGTTCGGGCTCGGGTGGGCCGAGGCGTCCTGCCGCCACGTCCGCCACGCCCCGCTCGCCGATCCGCCGACCACTGGCGCGCACGCCGAGGTCAGCACCGCCGCGAGCCGGGACGGCACCAGGTTCAGCACGTCGTCCAGGCGCGCCGAGGCCCAACCGAAGTTGCGGTAACGCGGCGAGCGGTGCCCGACCATGGCGTCGAGGGTGTTGGCCGCGCGGTAGCCGATCAGGCCCGGAACCCCGGCGATCGCTCCCCACACCAGCGGCGCGACCACCGCGTCGGAGGTGTTCTCGGCGACGGATTCGACGGTGGCGCGGGCCAGGCCTTGCCCGTCCAGCACCGCTGAGTCCCGCCCGCACAGGTTGCGCAGCCGTGCTCGTGCGGCATCGATCTCCCCGGCGTCGAGCATCCTGGCCATCGCGGTGCCCTCGTCGGCCAGCGACGAGCCGCCGAGCACCGCCCAGGTGGCCAGGCCGGTGACTGCGGCTTCCAGTACGGGGCTGCGCCGCGACAGCCGCTGAGCGAGGACCCCGATCCCGAACGTGCCGCCGACCAGCAGGCCGGTGTAGGCGATGCCAGCGATCCGCTGATCCCGGTGCAGCGCCCGCTCGACTGCCTGCGCGGCCTTGCCGAAGATCGCGACCGGGTGCCCGCGCTTCGGGTCGCCGATCGCCGCGTCCGCGGCCACTCCGAGTAGCAGTCCGACCGCCCGTCCCGCGCTCACCGGTGCCGTTCCTCCAAATCGGTCTGGTGCGAGTCAACCCCTCCGGAAGCCCGCGGCAACGGTAGGCGTTCTGCGTGGTGATCGGCCGTGATTCCGTCGCCGGATACCGCCGCCCGAGCGGCTCCCGGGTCCGGGCGCACCACGGGTTCGCAGGCCCCCCGCACCTCGCAAATCTCCCCGGAACGCTACCCGTGGGGCCTGTGGGACCGGCCACCGCATGCCAGGTGACCGGCCGTGTCGGCACGACCGGATATCGTGGCGGACCGTGACGGCCCCGGACCACGATGCCGACGTGCTGCGCGCGGGCGTCGCGGGAACCACCGCGACGGACGCGCCGGCCACGCAGGCTCCCGAGCAGACCCGCGACGGCGGACAGCGCCTGCAGCTCTTCGCCTACCTGCAGGCACCCGAGCACCGCACCTATCTCGCGATTATGCGGCTGTTCACCTCGACGCTGCTGGCCGACCTGTCCGCCGGCGAGGTCGGCGCGGCGCTGGCCGCGGCCGAACGCGAAGGCAGGGTGGCGGCTGGCGAGTCCGATGTGGACACTGCCATCGACCGACTAAAGCAGCTGGTCAAGTGGGGCAACCTGGTAGTTGGCCGCCGCGAGACGATCGCGTCGAGCATCGCTGAGTTCCAGCACGGCAGCGTCCGCTACCAGGTCAGCAAGCTCGCGGTCCGGGTGCAGCGGGACGTCGACGCGCTGCTGCGGGTTCCCGAAGGCGCCCGCGAGGTCTCGCGCGAGTTGCTGCCCGCCATCGACCGCGGGTTGTCCGAGATCGGCGCGGCGCTTTCGGAGGCGTTGGCCGCGCAACTCCGCGACCCGAGGGCTAAACCCGCCCGGCAGGCCCGGGAGCGGCTCGCCGAGCAGGTCACCACGGTGTTCCTGCAGCACGCCGAGCTCGCCGCCACCGTCCGCGACTTCTACGCGTACCTGGGCCAGGTCGTGACCCGCCACCAGCTGGCGCCCGAGGAGATCTCCGGGTTCCGGAACCTGCTGGTCGAGTACATTCAGATGGTCGTCGAGGACGTGCTGCGACACACCGCGACGATCGCCGGTTCGCTGGCTGGGCTGGCCGGGGTCCGCAGCGAGCTGCTCCGGCTGCTGGGCCCGGCCGACCAGTTGGGCATCGACGTGGAGCGCGCCCGGGGCCGCACCGCCGCGGACTGGCACGAGCTGACCGACTGGTTCGTCGACTCGCCGGGTCGGCCGAGCCAAGTCGCCGCGCTGCGCGAGGCCACCGCCCGCGCGATCGGCTCGCTGCTGGCCAGCGTCAAGCGCGCCACCTCCGGTGGTGGGCTGGTGCCGGGGCGCCGGGGCGAGCTGCTGAAGCTGGCGAGGTGGTTCGACGGGGCCGACGAAACCAGCGCCCACCAGGTCTATTCGGCTGCTTTCGGCCTGCATTCGACGCGGCACCTGCTGCCCGCACCGGATTATGACAGCGACAACGACAAGGTCGCGTGGCGCGACGGCCCGGTCCTCGACGTCACGGTCAGCGTGCGTAGCCGGGGTGATCGCGGGGCGCGCGGCCGGACTTCGCGGGTGCTCGACGACCCGATGACCGAGGAAGCCCTGCTGGCGCAGGCACGTCAGGCCGACGAGCGGCGCTCCGCGGCGGTCGCCGAGCTGGCCGCGGCGAGTTCACAACTGGCCGAGCGGAAGCTTTCCCGCGATGCGCTCGGCGTGCTGTGCGAGCTGTTGACGCTGGCGATGGCGCAGCGCGAAGGTTCCGACGATTCCGGCACGGCCCTCGACCCGGTGCACCGGCTGCGCGTCACGGTGCGCCCCGAAGCCGGTCGGGAAACCCGGATCTCCAGCACCGCAGGCACTTTGACGCTACGCGACACCGCGCTGGAGGTTTCCGGCGACGGAGCCATACCCGAAACCCCAGAAACCGTGCGGGGAGCCGCTCGATGATCTCAACCTTCGAAGAACTCCCCGACATCGATGCGGCGAACGTGGTTCGCTGCGCCCGCGTGCTGCTGCGTCGGCCGCTGCTGCACCCCGGCGGACCGGACGGCGATCTGCTGCCGATGATCTACCGCCAGCGAGTCGTGCTCCAGGAGGTGTTCTCCTCGCTGCTGGGCTACCGCCTGGTGGTGGAGCGGCGTTTCGCACGGCTCTACAAGTCCGGGCCGGGCGCGGACGCCACCCGCGGTGAGTCGTCGCTGTCACCCCGCAGCTACGCGTACCTGGCGCTGACGCTGGCCGCGCTGACCGGCATCGGCCGCCAGGTCCTGCTGTCGCGGCTGGTGAGCGACGTCCGCGCAGCCGCCGTAGAGGCCGGTGTCCAGGTAGTCGACGACCCGGCGGATCGGCGCGCGCTCACGGCAGCGCTGCGGCAGCTGGTGGCGCTCGGTGTGATCACCGAAACCGAGGGCTCGGTGACCGCCGAGTCCACCGCCGAAGCCTTGATCACCATCGACACCGATCTGCTTGGCCAGCTCATAGCCGGGCCGCTCGCCGAGGCCGACAGCCCCGAGCAGCTGGTCGAGCTGGCCTCCGCGGCCGGGCCGCGGAACCTGGAGCACGCGGTGCGGCGTCGGCTCGTCGAGGACCCGGTCGTGCTATACGATGACCTGCCGACCGAGCAGGCGGCCTGGCTGCGCGAGCACGTGACGAACGAATCCCGCCTGCTGGAGAGGTTTTTCGGCTTGGTCGGCGAGTGCCGCGCGGAAGGCGTGGTGGTCTGCGATCCGGAGGACTACCTCACCGACCTGGTCTTCCCCGGCCCCGGCACGGTCGCGCGCATCGCGCTGCTGGCGCTGCCGGAATTGCTCGGCCGCGCGGAACCGGAAGGGTCCGGCAAGCACCCGGTGACCTGGCAGGATTTCACCGGCGTTTGCCAGGACCTAGTCGACTCCTACCCCGCCGCGTGGTCCCGGCAGGCCACCGAGGACCACCAGGACCTGGTGCACTCGGTCGTCGCGCTGCTGCGCCGGCTCGGCCTGCTGCAGGACCACGACGGCCGATGGCTGCTCAGCCCGGCGGCGCACCGCTGGCTGCCGCAGCCGGACGCCACTCCGGCCCCGGGCCGGGAACCGGAACCGGCCCCGGAGCCACCGGGCTGGTCGTTGTTCGACGAGATGACGGTGTTCGACGAGATGCAAGAGGACGGTCCGCGGTGAGCGCAGACAGCACGGAATCGGTGCCCACCGCCAACCGCTGGCGGCTGCACCGCGGCGGGATCGTCAACATCTGGCAGTACGCCGAGACGACCTTCGACCTGGGCGGCGGCCGGGCGATCTTCCAGGGCACCAACGGTTCCGGCAAATCCCGCACCCTGGAGCTACTGCTGCCGCTGTGCCTGGACGGCGACCTTCGGCAACTGGGTTCGAAGGGCTTCGACACGGTCAGCATCCGGCGCCTGATGCTCGACGAGTACCCGGGCGGGCCGAACCGGATCGGCTACGCCTGGATCGAGCTGCACCGCGAAACCCCGGGCGGCGGCGCTAACGGCGGAACTGAGGAATTCCTCACCTGTGGCATCGGGGTGAAGGCGTCCAAGACCTCGCAGTCGATCAGCGATTCGTGGCGGTTCATCACCGGCCGCCGGGTCGGCATCAACCTCCATCTGGTCGGCACGGACCGGGTGCCGCTGGGTTCGGCGCAGCTGCGCGAGCTGCTCGGCGCCGACTGCATCCTCGACGACCAGGCGTTCCGCGCGAAGGTCGCCGCATCGGTCTACGGCGTGCCTGCCGCGCGCTACGGCGACCTGCTGCACCTGCAGCGGACGCTGCGCAACCCCGATGTCGGCCTGAAGGTCTTGGAAGGGCAGCTGGAGCAGCTCCTGTCGGACGCGCTGCCGCCACTGGACCCGGGCCTGATCGAGCGGCTGGCGACCTCGTTCGACGACCTGGAGTCGATCCGGGAGAACATCGTCCGGTTGACCGGCGCGGACAAGGCGCTCACAGCATTCCTGTCCACCTATTCCGGCTACGCATTCGGCGCGTTGCGCGACCGCGCCGAGGCGATGCGCACCGCGCAGGAGAAGCTTCGGGCGCTGCGCAAGGAGCTGACCGGCTTGGAGAAGCAGGTGGCCGGCAAGCAGCACGATCGCGAAACCGCGCAGCAGACGATCGTCGAACTGGAACAGCGCGAGGCCGAGCTGGAATCCAGCATCGACGCGTTGCGCTCCCACCCGGCATATTCCGAGCTGCAGAACCTGCGCGACCGCGAGCGGCTGGTGGAAAGCTCCCGCAGCGCAGCGGTGTCCGCGCTCGACACGGCGAACAAGCACCGCGCGCAGGAGCACCGCTCGGTGGAGTCGGTGGTGGGCATGCTGCGCCGATTGACCGGTGACACCGAGGCGGCCGGGCAGGCCGCGGCCCGCGCGGCCCAGCAGCTTTCCACGGCTGGACTGGACGGGTCGCTGGTGCCGCGACCACCGGCGATTCCGGCCGCCGAGGTGCAGGCCGAGCAGGCGCGGGTGCGGACCTCGCCGGAACCGGACGCGGAGCCGGTGCCCGTGGAGCGCTACGCCGCGCCCCAACTGGACACCAATGCGCTCGCCGCGGAATTCCGCGCGGCGGTGAGAACTTCCGAGCAGGTCTCGTCGGTCGCCCGGCAGCGTTCGGCGCTGACGCTCGCGCTGCATCAGCAGTCCCGGGAGCTGGACGCGGAGCAGGAAAAGGTCACCGAGCTCCAGCGGCAGGCGCGGCAGGCGCAGCTGACCGCGACGGAAGCGGCCGGGCGGCGCAACCAGGCGCAGCAGGAACTCTCCGACGCCGCAGCGGTGTGGGTGGAACGCGCGCAGAAGTGGGCCGCCGAGTGGCCGTCCACTGTGGATGACCTGCTGCCGGAGCCGCCAGCCGTCGAGGACCTGGTCGGTGACCGTTCGGCGACCCGGCAGGCCCGCGAGCAGGCACGTCGCTGGGCGAAGCCGCAGCTGCACGAAGCGCGCCGGCAGGTGGCCGAGGTCGAGCAGGAAATCGCCGAGCTCCGCAAGCGATCCCGGTCCCGCGAACAAGAACTCGCCGAGCTCCGCGCCGGGCACGAGCAAACCCCGAGCCGCCCAACCTGGGCCGACGCCGAGCGAGACGCCAGCCAGGGGCGGGCCTTCTACGAGCTGGTGGACTTCCAGCCGTCACTGGGCGAATCCGACCGGGCCGGGCTGGAGGCAGCGCTGCAGGCCAGCGGGCTGCTCAACGCCTGGGTCACCGCCGACGGCGCAGTGCCCGGCCTCGCCGACCTCCTGGCCGCCCCCGCGGAGTCCCGCTCCGGCGGCACGCTGGCCGAGCTGCTGTCCCCAGCGGCCGAGGCCAAATGTCCGGTACCGCCGGAGCGGGTCGCCGCCCTGCTGGCCTCGGTGTCGATCGACGGCGGTGCCGGACTCTCCGTGTCGGTCACCGGCGCCTGGGGCGCCGGGGTGCTCTCCGGCGCCTGGCGCAAGGAGACGGCGGAGTATGTCGGCGCGGGGGCCCGCGAAGCGGCCCGAGCCCGGCGCATCACGGAGCTGGAGGAAGACCTCGCGCGGCTGCGCGCCGAGATCGGCGAAGCCGAGCGGCGGCACCGCGAGGCGGGCGAGCACGCGGCGGACCTCGAGCAGCACGTCGAGTCGTACCCGGACGACAGCGACCTGCTGACCTCACACGCCAAGCTGGCCACGGCGATCGAGGCCGCGGCGGATGCCGACGAGAAGGCCGTGCAGCTGCGCGAGCAGCACGAGAGCGCCGATCAGCGCTGGCAGGCGTCGCGGGCCGAGCTGGTGCGCGCCGCGGGCGAAGCCGACCTGCCGGCCGAAACGCAGGTGCTCGACACCGCCCACCGGGCCGCCGTCGACGCCCGCGCTGGCATCGATGCGCTGCGCGAAGCGATCGAATCGCGCTGCCTGCCGACCCTCACGGACCTGCGGGACCTCTCGCTGCACCACGACGCGGCAGTGGTCGACCGGATGGAGGCCGAGTCGCAGGCCGAGCGGCGCTGCGCCGAGTACGCGGAGCAGGCCACTGGCCTCGCGGAGCTCACGTCCGCCGTCGGCGGCGAGGCGCAGCAGATCGCCGACAAGGTCGGCGCTTTCGAGCGGGAGCGCGTCGAGCTGCGCGAGCAGCTGCCGCAGGCGCGGGAGAAGATCAGCTCGCTGCGGGAGTCCTCAGCGCGACTGGAAACCCAGCTAGAGCACAAGCAGTCCCAGCTCGCGGGCCGGGAGCAAGACGCGGCGGCGGCGACCGACACGTTCCGGCAGGTGCTGCGCATCCCGGGCCTGTGGTCGGCGGCGGGCATCGCCGACACCACGCCGGAGGACCTCGACGAGGCGGCGGGCCTGCTCGCCGAGGCGGACCGCCGGGGCTCGACGGAATCCACCGTGCTCAGCCGCCTGCAAACCCTGCAGCACTCGTTGAGCGGCAACTACGACATCACGGCCGCCGACCAGCACGGCCTGCTCACCGTGACCGTCACCGGCGAGGAAGGCCCGCAGCCGGTGGCCGAGGCCGCGCGCCGGGTCGGTGAACGACTCGCCGAGCAGCGCGGTTACCTCAACGAGCGCTACCAGTCGATCTTCGCCGACTACCTGATCCGCGACCTCGCGGAGCGGCTGCGCGGCCAGGTCGGCATCGCCGAGGACCTGTGCAAGCGGATGAACGAGGTGCTCGACGGCGCCCGCTCCAGCCAGGGCGTGCACGTCCAGCTGGAATGGCAGCCGTCGGCGGCGCTCGGCGACGATATCAAGCAGGCCATCGAGCTGGTCCGCACCCCGTTCGCCAACCGCAGCGACGACCAGGACGCGCTGCTGCGCCGGGTGTTCACCGATCTGATCGAGTCCGAGCGGGACAGCACCTCGGGCGGCTACGCGGAAATCCTGACGCGGGCGCTGGACTACCGGTCGTGGTTCGCGTTCACCGTGCGGGTCCGCGACACCGGACCGGACGGCAAGCCTCGCGTGCGGCGCCTGCGGCAGCTGTCCTCCGGCGAGACGCGGCTGATCTCGTACGTGACACTGTTCGCGGCGGCAGCGGCGTTCT
This sequence comes from Saccharopolyspora sp. NPDC000995, assembly GCF_053599315.1. Lineage (NCBI taxonomy): Bacteria > Bacillati > Actinomycetota > Actinomycetes > Pseudonocardiales > Pseudonocardiaceae > Saccharopolyspora > Saccharopolyspora sp. NPDC000995. The sequence goes on along the minus strand of NZ_JBSFLZ010000080.1, from coordinate 20,558 downwards.
ACGACGCGGTCAGCGTGTCGTCGGATGGGCGCGGGCCGCTGCGGCTGGTGCTGCTGGACGAGGCGTTCGAGCGGCTGGACGATCCGACGATCGCGCGGATGCTCGGCCTGCTGGTTGACCTCGACATGGATTGGCTGATCACCTGGCCCAGCGGCTGGGGCGTGTCCCCGAAGATTCCGAAGATGCACATCTACGACGTGCTCCGGCCCCGCAGCGGCCACGGCATCGCCTGCACCCACACGACGTGGGACGGCGCCGCCCTCGACCGCGCCGACACGTGATCTTTCCGGGATCAACGGCACCCTCGAGCGGCTATGCCGCGCAAGGGTGTTCCTCACCCCGGTCCAGGCGAGGTGAACGGCACCTTTTGCCAACTGCGTTGGTAGAGCGTGCCCTTCACACTGCACACTTCTGAGTGAATGGGGCGATCTGACGTGGGTGTTGAGGACGACGTCCGTGCCGTGTGGGGCGTTGAGCCGCTGCGCGGTTTGTGGGCGCAGGCACGGGACGCGCTGGAGGCCGCGAAGCCCCCGGCGACGTTCCGGTTGGAGCTGCCCGATGCCGAGACCCAGCGAGCCGTCGGCGAGCTCTACGGCCGTCCGATGTGGGGTCAGGGTACGCGGATCAGTGTGTCCAAATTGGACGAAGCGGTCCAGCGCAGCCGGTTCGCATTGGGGCTGGCGGAAGTTCTGGAGATCCTGCACGAGCGGCCGTTGGCGCGGCGCGAAACCGCGGCGCGGGACGAACGGCGCGAGCGGACCGCTGGGACGCTGCGAGCGGCGCTGGCTGAGCGAGGACTGGCGACGGCCGCATGGGCGGAGCCGTGGACGCAGTGGCTCCAGCAGTACGGGCGAGTCGGCGACGACGAACTCCCGGACGTCGCGCGGCGCGCGGCGAAGGCTCTGAGCGCGCTAGCGCTGGCGGACCCGCCGGAGGCGTGGACGTCGCGTAGCAAGCTCGCGGCGAGTGTTAGCGGAGCGCATCAGCTCGACAACGGCACGGCGTTGAGCCGGGTTGTGCTCAAGGCCGCGGCGCTGGCGCACGGGGTCGAGACACCAGGCAACGAACGCCAGCGTCGGGCCTTGTGGGAGCGCTGCGGCGTCACGCTCGATGCCGTGTCCGCGACCATTCTGTGCTGGGCCTTGCCGCTGATCGGCTCGGACGACTGGTCGCATGGCGTCCGGCAGCGCACCGCACTGGGTCTACCGACGCACCTGACCCACCTCGACCTGCGCGTCGCCCCGTCCGCGCTTGTCGAGGCGGGCACGGTGATCGCCGTGTGCGAGAACCCACGAGTCCTCGAATCGGCGGTGGAAGAACGCATCGCGCACCCCGTGGTGTGCGTGTCCGGCCATCCCACAACGGTTGCCGTGACGCTGCTGCAGCGCCTCACCGACTGCGGTGCCACGCTGCACTACCACGGCGATTTTGACTGGCCCGGCATCGGCATCACCCGATCCCTCTTAACGCACCACAACGCGCATCCATGGCGCATGTCCGCCGCCGACTACCGCGAAGCCCTCGACAGGGCCGCGGCAACCCGCACCGACCTGCCGAACCTCGTCGGCACCCCGCTCGAAACCCCCTGGGACCCCCAACTGGCGGAGCTGATGGCCACGGCGGCCAGAGCCATCGAAGAGGAAACGGTCCTCCTCACCCTCCTGACTGACCTCCGCACCGGGCTTAACACCTGAACGCGGCAGGTCAGGACCCGTAAGCCTTTCTTGATGCCAAAGATGCGTTTTTGATCTTGCGCCTGTGAAGCGGCGCCTCCGCTTAGTCCGCGCTTAGCCCACCCAAGTGAGTTTGCACCACCGCGGATTCTCAGACCGTGCTCTCCCCAGCCGGGGATCTTGGCGAGGCCAGTCCCCGAAGCCCCGTATTGGTCATGCACAAATCGGGGACCTCCCAGCCCAGAGTGCGTCTGTGGTCCCGTACCTGCACCGCCACGCAAAACGAGCCTCGAACAGGCTACTCACGGCACGCTAACTGCTGAAACGTTGGTACATGACATGCAGGCCGACGTAGCCGCGGGTCGGGTGGTGGAACGCTTCCGGGAGGGTCGTCGCGATCTGCATGCCAAGCGAGCGCCACAGGGCCACCGCTCGGACGTTGGTCTCGACGACCGCGTTGAACTGCATCGCCCGGAAGCCGTCCGCTCGCGCTTGGTCCAAGACGTGGCGTCCCAGCGCTCGGCCCACGCCGCGCCCCGAGCTGTCCGGGGCGACCATGAAGCTGGCCGTCGCGACGTGCGCCGCCGGGCCCTCGTGATTCGGGCCCGACACCGCCGTGCCCAGCACCCGACCGCCATCGTCGACGGCTACGACCGTGCGGCCCGGCCGGGCCGGGAACCAACGCTGCCTGGCCAGCTGCTCGTCGATGTCGCGATCCCAGGAGAACGTCTCCCCCACAGCCACGATCTCCCGCATGAACGGCCAGATCTCCGGCCAGTCGTCCCGGCAGGCCACGCGAATCCGCATGGGCCGGAAGCTACACGACGACCGCTGGGCAGTTCGCCACCCGTTTTACGATCACGCGGGTGCCGAGGCGAAGTTGTGCGCACCGGTGGGGTGCCCGTACTTTCGCGGCATGGCATCGGTCGTCGTGGAGTTCTCGGCGCAGGAGCCGGAGAGGCTCGCGCGGTGGTGGGCCGACGTGCTCGGATGGCACCTCGACACGCGCACCGGGACCGTCGTTCAGCCGACCGGCCCCGGGGTGCCGCTGCGGTTCGTCGCGAGCGCCCGCGCCAAGACCCGGAAGAACGGCGTGCACCTGGATCTGCGCAGCGAGTCGCACGACGACCAGAACAGGATCGTGGAGCGGTTGTTCAACGCCGGTGCCCGGTTCGCCGACATCGACCAGAGCAGCGACGTGCCGTGGGTGGTGATGGCCGACGTCGAGGGCAACGAGCTGTGCGTGCTGGAACCCCGCAAGGTGTACGTCGACACCGGGCCGGTCGCCGCAGTCGCGATCGACACGTCGGACCCGCGCTCGGATGCCCGGACCATGGCGACGGCGACCGGTATGGAACTGGCGGGCGAACGTTGCGAGTTCGCGTCGCTGCGCCCGCCGTCCGGCGAAGGGCCGTTCCTGGAGTTCCTGGAGAGCGAGTCCGGACCGCAAGGCATGCTCCGCGTCCTCGTGGAGTAAACCCTCGGGGCCTCGGCTAGCCCTCGCGCCGGCGCAGGACTCCACAGTGGATGTTCCGATTCCACATTGCGCCAGCGAGCTGTAAAGCATGCCGGTTCCGCCAGAACATGCATGCGCCATTCTCGGGTCTCCTCGCTAGTCCTGGGCAAACTGATGCCTCGCTCCGTGCCGCAGGTTCCCTCGTGGTGCCAGCTTCGTGCATTGTGGATGGTGTCAGCGGCGGGCCGGTTCGATGATCTTGACCCCGTGGAGGCGGCGGACGAAGTCCGCGCCGAACGCCGTGGACGGGGTGTGAGCACCGGGCGCCGGGGGTTCCGCGCTCAGGGAGTGGACCGCCCGGAGCACCGCGTCCGCCGTGAGGTCGTAGGTGTCCGGGCCGATCAGGGCCGCCGTCACGCTCGTGCGGTCCGGTGCCGTCGCCTCCGCGTAGACCTCGACCCAGCTGCGCGAGCGGGTGGCCCGACCGGGGCCGCGCACGACCGCGCCGATCACCGCCTTCCCGAACCGCTGCACGACATGCGACCCCATCACGACCTGCGACAACCGGGTCGAACGACGGCCGGTCCGGTCAAGTCCGGGTAGGTGGGCGAAGGTGGTGATGTTGCCGATCCCGGTGCTGCGGTAGGCCGTGCTGACATCACCCCAGGGCAGCGAGGTGACCCGTCGCGGCCCGGACGGGAACGGGACCTCACGCCGACGCCACGCCAGCGGCACGGTGCGCACCTCGCCGTCCACGCGCGCCCTGCCGCCGAGCGCGGCGCCCTCCAGCGCGCTCTTCAGCGTTCCGCCGCTGATCCCGCCGCTGGTGTGGAAGGCGAGGTCCAGATGGGTCGCGGTGGGCAGGTCGGCTGCGACCATCGCGGCCAGGCAGTCGGTGGGCACCACGTCGAAGCCCGAGCCCGGCAGGAGCACCACACCGGCACGGCGAGCGTCCTCGTGACGAGCGAAAACCGCCTCGAAAACGTCGATCTCGCCAGTGATGTCGAGGTAGTGCGCGCCGGCTCGCAGGCAGCCTTCGACCATCGGCGCCGACGTCGCGGAAAACGGACCGGCGCAGTGCGCGACTACGTCGACGCCCCGCAGCCCGTCGGAGACCGCGTCGGGGTCGCCGAGGTCGAAGACCCGGTACGGTAGGCCCCTGGGCGTGGCGAAGGCCGCGATCTTCGCCGGGTCGCGACCGGCCAGCATCGGCCGCTGTCCGCGGTCGAGCGCCAGGTCTGCGACCAGCCGACCGGTGTAACCGCTCGCTCCGTAGATCATCCAGGTCATCGCGATCCTCCCGGGTAACACCGAACATCCTGGTAACGAACACCGCTGGGAACGGTCATGGGTTGCCCCGAGTTGTTCCGTTCACCCGACATCGCGAACCATGAAAGCCCCGGTCCCCTTGAGACCCGGCATACCCCGACCGGTGTTCAACTCGCCTGGTGGCCGAGAGCAACGGCGATAGCGGTGGCCGTGTGCCGGACCTGACCGAGGAGGCTGCCTAGCTCGGGCAGATCGGTGTCGGCACGCACAGTCGTCAGCGACACGGCCGCCAGGAGCTGCCCAGTGACGTCCGGGATCCCGACGCCGATGCAGTGCACCAGCGGCTCGAATTCGGCCTGGTCGGTGGCGTAGCCGAGCCGCGCGACCTCGGCCAGGTGGTCTCGGAACTCGGCTTCGCCGATGATGGTGCGCTCGGTGTAGCGGGTAAAGGCGTGCGCGGACAGCAGGCGATCCCGGTGGTCGGCCGGCAGCGCGGCCAGGATCACCTTGCTGGCGGCGGCGGTGTGCAGCGGCACCGCCCGTCCGATCCGCGACCACGTGCGGATCGACGCGGCGCCCTCGATCTTGTCGACGTAGACGATCCGGTCGTCCACCAACTGCGCCAGGTGCACCGTCGAGCGCGTGGCGTCCGCGAGCGAGATCAGGTGCGGCCGGGCGACCGCGCGCAGGTCCATCTCCTCCAGTACCTGATGGCCGAGCTCGACCAGCCGGAACCCGAGTCGGTAGCGGCCGTCCGGTCCGCGGGCGATCAGGCCGCCGTCGGCCAGCGGCTGCAGCATCCGCAGCGCGGTCGAGCCGTGCACCCCGAGCCCGCGCGCCAGTTCCGCGACGGTCTTGGGCTCCCCGGCGAGGGATTCGAGCACGTGGACCGCCTTGGCGACCGTCTTCGACATCCACACCCCCTCGATCGGGCTGCGATATTAACAGAAAGATTGCAAATATTGCAGAAAACGCGCGACGGCTGCCCGCCCGAGATCACCTGGACGCCGCGAACCGGCCGAAAACCGCGTTCAAAAAGGCGTCCAATCCATCGTCCGCCCCTGGCGTCCGGACAAACCGGCGCGGCAAACCTCCATCCTCGGAACCACTACTAATGACAAGCCTCACCCGGGTGAAAAACTGCGCTCCGACCAATTAAAAATTGACAGCCATCGTGGCGGGTGATCGACTCCGCGTTGTATCCGTCAGCAATTCGGTACACGGAAGAAGGCCCCGAATGCGACACTCGCCCGTCATGTTCAGCGCCGCGTTGACGCTCGCTGCGTTCGCGGTCGCGCCCGCCGCCCCCGCGGTCGCCGCCGAGTCCGCCCCCGCGTGCGCGCTGTTCGCCTACCAACCCACGCGCGCGGGCAACACCCTGACCGCCACCGGCGGGCGCACCGGTTGCCTGAACAGCGCGACGGTCACCGTGCGGATCGTCGTCGAGCAGAAGGACGCGACGCCCAAGGTGATCGGCGAGCTAGCTCAAAGCGGGACCGAGATCAACCTGGCCACGAAGGCACCGTGCAACTCCGGCGCGACGGTCAACGTGCACACCGAGACGATCAGCTCCACCGGCGCAATCGCCCACTCCCCGACGAGCACCTTCGAGAAGTGCTGACCCGGATCTGAACGGGACAGCCGCGGGGACTACACCCGGCCAGAAGCCCGCAGATCCTCCCTGCACCGCCTCGCACGGACCTCCCCGAAAGCGTGCACTCGAGGCCCTCCGGCGAGGCGGTGCCTTCTTTTTGCCGACTGGCGCAGGCGAAACAACTGCGATATCGGAACCACTCGCCTTCTCTCCCCCGCGAACCCACCTCCCAATTTCTACAGAACGGCAATTCCCGCGACCGCACATCGAGCGAGAAACAATTCCAGGTTCAACCAATTCTTTGGCGCCGGCGAACGTCCGGTTCGCCATTCCACCGATCTCCACGGCGGGCCGCGGGTCAGGCCTCAGCGAGCACCCGGCCCGGAGCGTCCGGGTCACAGCCCAGTCGGGGAAGCTGTGCGCGGACCGCTGCGCGAGTTCGGCCGAACTCCTCGGCCAACTCCCCGATCAATCGGCTCGCGGTCTCACCCACCGAACCCAGCCACCGCTCCCGGAGCCGCTCACCATCGAGCTCGGTCCACGGTCGACCGGCGTTGGGCGGGCGTGGTCGGCTCCGCCCTCGCCCAGCCGTCCAAGGCGCGTGCAGCGCGACCAGCCCGTCCAAGGTCTGGGCCAGGAACGCGTTCGCGTCGCCCAGCCCGTCGACGGCGATCAGCAGGTTGCCTTCGGCAACGACGCGGCCGTCGGCGTCCGCTCCGGTGAACGCCACCGCTACGGTGGCCAGCTGGTCCTCACTGGCCGGTTCGCGCTTGGCAGTGACTCCGTAGGTGTGTTGTCCGACTCGTACTTCGTTGCTGATATCCATGCCTCGAAGCTAAGAGCTGCAGCGGCGGAATCCCGGGAGTCAAGCATCGAACCGACGCGTGTCGGGACGACTTCTCGGTCGAGTGAGGCGTGACTCACACCGGAAGCCGGAACACCGCCTCGGGTCCGGCCGTTGAACAATCCGGTCAGTGCGCCCGTGTCCCCGGGCCTCAATCACCGTCTTCGCGCAATACCGTTCGGCTGGAGCCGCGTCGCGCCAATCGCCGCAGAGGCGACCGGCGCATCGGCCGCCAAGCGGAACGGACCCCCGGCCAAGGCCTGGGCGGGGAGCATTTCGACTCTTGGGCCTTCGCTCCACGTTCGAAACAGCCACCGCGTCAGCCAAATCTGGCCGTCGTCCTGAGCCGCTGCAAGCGGCGAAGCCGCTTAGCCCACCTACACAGCATTCACCGCCGCGGGTCCTCAGGCTGTGCCTTGCGGGATTGCGGAGTCGAGAAGGCCCGGTTGCGCCACCCGCACCGCTGAGAAGGGTGAGCCTCGAACGCGGCGGCTAGGCCAGGTGGAGCTGCAGCCGACCAGGAACGAAACGAGGTCGTCCCGCCACACGTCGGTGACCTCGGCGCGCTCCCCGGCCAGCTCGCCGTCCCCGTAGACCGTGTAAGCGGGCAGGTAAACGCTGCGCGGGCCTGCTCCTGCGACATCGCTTTCGGCTGCGTCATCGAAATCTCCCAGCCTCTGCCGTTGAAGCCGATCTGCTCTTTTTTACTGACGACTGCGCAGCCGCTCAGCCGCCCCCGCAACTCGCACCGCACGAACCGGGGATCCCGCGGACCGGGCAGCGCCTGAGGTCCTGCTATGCGCAACGAGCTTTGGCGCCGTTTCGCAACCGGAAGCGGATTCGCTGGCCTGGCCTGGCCTGCGCCGCCTTGTCCACGTCCGCCGCGGTGACCACCGCGATCACCGGGTAGCCGCCGGTCACCGGGTGGTCGGCGAGGAACAGCGTGGGGCGCGCCGACGGCGGCACCTGCAGCGCACCGGCGAATGCCTTCGCTGGGCAGTTTCTCGGTACGGCTGCGCTCCAACGCCGGTCCGTCCGGCCGCATGCCGATCCGGTTACTGTCCGGGGTGACCTCGTAGGGACGGCTGACCAGGGTGGCCAGGGCGTCGTCGGCGAACCAGTCGTGGCGCGGTCCGCGCTCCACGCGCAGCACGATCTCGTCGGCCGCGCACATCGCCACCGGGGCCACGTCCAGCAGCGGAAACCGCGCGGGTGCCGGACCGACCGGCAGCAGCGCGCCGGGGGTCAGCGGGTCCGGGCCAAGCCCGGCGAGCACGTCGGTGGCTCGAGAACCGAGCACCGGCGGCACGGCGATGCCGCCGCGCACCGCGAGGTAGCTGCGGAGTCCGCGGCCGGGCACGCCCATCCTCAGCTCGGCATCGGCCGCAGCACCGAGTTCACCGCCACCACCCGACCATCCACAGTGGTCGGACAGGGGGCGCCGGTCACCGCGGCGGTGAGGTCGCGGGTCGCACGGACCACGAGCCCGCCCAGCGTGACCTCGATGGCTGCCGCTCCCTGATCGTTGCCGACCAGCCGGTTGGCCAGCCGGAACGCGCCGCCGTCGGCCGCACCGGAGCGCCCCACGCCAATCCCGGCCAGGCCCGGCCGACCCAGGTCCTGGATCGTCGACAGCGGACCAGCGGCGAGGACTTCCAGGCAGCTCATGCGACCTCCCGGAACTGCACCCGCACGCCGGGTCGCAGCAGTGCCGGCGGTTCCCGGTCGACCCGCCAGATCTCCAGGTCGGTGCGCCCGATCACGCCGGGCGATTCGCGCGGGTAGATGCCGCTGAACGCGCCGGCGAGGCCGACGGACCCGGGCGGCACCTTGGTCCGCGACTCGGTGCGGCGCGGCACCACCAGCTCCGGCCCTCCGCCGGCGAGGTAGCCGAAACCGGGTGCGAACCCGCCGAAAGCGACCGTCCACTCCGCCCTCGTGCGCCGGTGCACGACCTCCCGCTCGGTCAGCCCGGTCAGCTCTGCGACCTCAGCCAGATCAGCGCCGTCGTAGACCACCGGCACCTGCAGCAGATCGCCGCTGGCGCGTACGCCGTTACGCGGCTCGACCGCACGCACCTCCGCCTCGACCGCCGCGGCGTTGGTTGACCACCTCGGATCCGAGGGTGAACCTTCTCACGGCCGACCGGGCGCTGCTGGACGGCACGAGCACGGTCGAGCGCGTCGCCGATGTGCTGCGGCAGCGCGTCATCGATGGCGCACTCGCCCCCGGCACCCGGCTGTCCGAGGAAAGCGCGGGCAAGGCGTTGGCGGTCTCCCGCAACACGCTGCGCGAGGCGTTCCGGCTGCTAATTCACGAGCGGCTGCTGGTGCACGAGTTCCACCGCGGCGTGTTCGTCCGGGTGCTCAGCGCCGACGACGTGATCGACCTCTACCGCATCCGCCGGCTGCTGGAGACCAGCGCGGTGCGCCGGGCAGGCGGGGCCGCGCAGGAGCTGGTGGCGGCCGTCGACGGCGCGGTGGCCGACGGCGAGCGCGCGGCCGAGGACGAGCGCTGGGGAGACGTCGGCACCGCGAACATGCGCTTCCACGAGGCGCTCGCGGCGCTGGCCGCCAGTCCCCGGGTGAACGAGACGATGCGGCAGCTGCTGGCCGAACTGCGCCTGGCGTTCCACGTGATGTCGCGCCCCGGGAGTTCCACGAGCCGCACCTGGAACTCAACCGGGAGATCGCGGACCTGATCACAACTTCAGGCGTCGCGGCTGCGGATCAGCCGGGATGAAAATGGTTCAATGGAAATCAACACGCTGGCTCCATTGAAACGCCGCATTCGGCATACCGGGGAGGGACCGGGTGGCGTGGGTCTAGGATCCTGGCGCGTGATGCCTCCGTTGAATGCTGTTGTGCAGGGCCATCGGCGACTTCTAGAGGTGCTTTCCGCGCTGCCCGACGATCAGGTCGCCGAACCGTCGCTGCTCCCCGGCTGGAGCCGGGGCCACGTGCTGGCCCACCTGGCCGATAACGCCCGCGCCTTCGCACGGGTCTCCGCGCTCGCGTTGCGCGGCGAACTCGTCGACGCCTACGAAGGCGGGCAGACCGAGCGCGACGCGATCATCGAAGGTCTCGCCGGCCGCAGCGCCGACGAGCACCGCGACTCCATCGCCCGGCTCTCGACCGCCCTGGAAGCGGTGTGGTCCCAGGCTGCGGCCAACGACTGGAAACGGCCGGTGCGGTTGCGCAACGGCGATCTGAGCGGACTCGTGCACATGCGGTGGCGGGAGGTCTGGATCCACCTGGTGGACCTCGACCTGGGCGTCGGCCCGCACGAGTGGAGCGGCGAATTCTCTTGCCACGTCGTCGATTTCCTGCTACCTCGGCTGCCGGACGGCTTCGCGCTGCGGCAGACCGACGGCCCGCGCCGGTGGCCGGCCGACGCGGAAGGCGCCGAGATCAGCGGCCGGGCTCGCGACCTGGCGGCCTGGCTCGCCGGCCGGACGCCGCAGCAGATCCCGACCGGCCCGCTCCCGGACCTCCTGGCCTGGCCCGCGCACCCCACGCCCATCCCCGACGAACCACGCCTACCCGCCCGGTGACCGGTCGGTCAGGCGAGCCCCGCGAACAGGTCGGATTCCCAGTCGTGGGGGCCAGTTCCGGGGCCTCGATCGCCGCGGACCAGCAGGTAGTGCTCCATCGCGAACTCCGGGCGGGCCACCATCTGGGCGAAGAACCCACCGTCATCGAGGTCGACCTGGCTGCGGTAGTGCCGCAGCGCGGCGATCTTGGCGGCGTGGAAGGCGCGGCCGTCGACCATCGCGGTCAGCTCCTCGTCGGGCACCGTGTACGGCTCGAAGCCCTCGACACCCGCCTCCTCGATGCGCTTGAGGACCGATCGCGGCAGAGTCGTCCAGTACACCTTCGGCACCTGCCACGGCTCGCCGAGTTCCGGCGCGTAGCCGGGGTCCGCCGCCGGGTCAAGGGAGGTCATCACCGCGCGGTGCGCACCGATGTGATCCGGGTGGCCGTAGCCACCGAACTCGTCGTAGGTGATCACCACGTGGGGCCGTTCCGCACGGAGGATCTCGACCATCGCACGGGTGACCTCGGCCGGATCGGCCTTCGCGAAGGCCCCGTCCACGCCGTTGCCCGCCTCGCCGGCCATGCCGCTGTCCCGCCAGCGCCCCGGGCCGCCGAGCCAGTGGTGCCGGACGTCGCCGTACTCGGCCAGCGCCGCGCGGATCTCCCCGCGCCGATACTCGCCCAGCGCGTCGGGATTTCCGCGCAGGTGCGCCAGATCATCGGCGATCACCTCGCCGAGCTCCCCGCTGGTGCAGGTCACCAACGACACCGATGCGTCATCCACGCAGTAACGGGCCATCGTGGCGCCGGTGGCGGTGGACTCGTCATCGGGGTGGGCGTGAACCAGCAGCAGGCGACGATCGCTCATGGGAACCGAGCCTAGCCACAGGCACCGACACCCGGCCGCCTCCGCCGACCAGGTCACATCCGGCCCGTTGCGAAATTCCGGCAATGTTCGCCTAGCGGTCAACCACTCCCGTGCCGGCGACTTCAACACCGCGGCAGAGGCGTCGGAGTCGTACCGGATCCTGACCGGCGGCGGCCTGGCCGACAGCTGGGCGACCACCGCCGAGCGGCTCACTCCCGCGTGGGGCACCTTCGCCGGCTACAACAAGCCGGTCGAGGGCAAGCGGATCGACTGGCTGCTGCACAACGGTCGCATCCGGGTGCTGAAGGCGGCGACCGACACCTACCGCAAGGACGGCTACTTCCCGTCCGACTACCTGCCGGTCCACGCGCTGCTCGAGCTCGCCTGCTCTGCAGGGACTGTTTCCAACCTCGTTTCGCGTGGCGGTGCGGGTAGCGGAACCTCGGGCGACGTTTGAGGTTCCGCGGCAGCGCAAGCTTCGAGGGCGGGCCAAGCGCCTCCAGCGTTTCAAAGATGAAGAACACACTCGTGGTGTTTTTGGTTGCTATGCATGATGTTCGAAATTCGTTCCGCAGCCCAGTGAACGGTGGCCCTACGGCAGTCGTGCCGGGTCTCGCGCGAAATCGCCCCAGCCACACAACCGTCACGCCGTTTCACCGCTTCGACAGCACCGGCTCGCCCAAACACAGCCCGGCACCACCACATCCAAAAGTAACCTCTAAAGCCAGAAGCGCTCCCGGGTCTGAGCGGATTCAGCACGATCCAGACCTGCCCGGGAGCGAACGGGATCGGCTCGCCGGCCGGCGTGGTGTAGGCGGTGCCGACCTCGGGAGCCGGGCGGGACCAGCGAGCCTCGAACGACAGGCCCTCGCGCAGCACCACCGCACGACCGCCCCCCACGGTCTCGGCGAACGGCGACATGTTGCCCACCACGTCCTGGAACGGCGAACCCGACACCGGGACTTCCTACAACACGACCGTGCTCGCGGCGAGGCGACCGCTGTCGGTCGCCGACGGCGATGCGCTGCGGCCTCTCGTCGACGAGTGCAGCGCCTCCCAGCTTCCGGGGTCTCCTGCTCCAGCGTCCAAAGTGCGCTGGAGGTCAGGCGCAGATCCGGCATTTCGTCCCGGACCGGCTCCGGGGACGTTGACACCGACCACGAGCCACAAATACGGTATATCAACCGTTGTTCGAAATATCAGACACGGAGCGGGCATGTCGAACATTCCGACCCTCATCCACCTGCGCGACGAGGACGATGTCGCCATCGCCGGCGTCGATCTGGGCGCAGGCACCGAGGCAAGGATCGGCGATCGCTGCGTGGCGCTGCGCGCGGACGTGCCGCGCGGGCACAAGGTGGCGGTCCACGACATCGCCGTGGGGAGCGAGGTGCGCCGGTACGGGCAGGTGATCGGCTTCGCCGGCCGGGACATCGCCGCAGGCGAGCACATCCACCTGCACAACCTGGAGTACCGCGAGTTCGAGCGCGCTTACGAGTTCGCCGTCGACGCGCGGCCCGAGCGGCTCCTGCCCGCCGACCAGCGCGCCATCTTCCAGGGCTACGTCCGCTCCGACGGCAAGGTCGGCACCCGCAACTACCTCGGCGTGCTTACCAGCGTCAACTGCTCGGCGACCGCCGCAAAGCTGATCGCCCAGCAGATGCGGTTCTCCGGCGTGCTTGAGGAATTCCCCAACGTGGACGGCGTCGTCGCGCTCACCCACGGCACCGGCTGCGGCATGGCGCCCGACGGCGAGGGCATCGACGTGCTGCGTCGCGTCATGCGCGGCTACCTGACGCACCCGAACTTCGCCGGATTCCTCGTTCTCGGCCTCGGCTGCGAGGACAACCAGATTGTCAAGCTCACCGAAGACGTGCAGCTGCGCAGCGGGCTGCCGGTGGTCACCGCCACCATCCAGGAACTCGGCGGCACCACCAAGACCGTCCGCGCCGGGGTCGGCCGGCTCACCGAACTGTTGCCCGAGGTCAACCAGGCCGAGCGCACCACCGTCCCGGCCAGCGAGCTCATCCTCGGCACCAACTGCGGCGGTTCTGACTCCTACTCCGGCATCAGCGCCAACCCAGCGCTTGGCGCCGCGGTCGACCGGCTCGTCGTCCACGGCGGCACCGGGATCGTCGGCGAAACGCCCGAGATCTACGGCACCGAGCACATGCTCGCCCGCCGCGCCGCCACCCGCGAGGTCGGCGAGAGGCTCCTGGACAAGATCTCCTGGTGGCAGGACTACACCGCCAAGAACGGCGGCTCGATGGACAACAACCCCTCTCCCGGCAACAAGGCCGGCGGGCTGACGACGATCCTGGAGAAGTCGCTCGGCGCGGTCGCGAAGGGCGGCACCACCACGCTGCGCGACGTCGTCGACTACGCCGCCCCCGTCACCAGCAAGGGCTTCGTGTTCATGGACACGCCCGGCTACGACCCGGTGTCGGTGACCGGCATCGTGGCGGGCGGCGCCAACGTCGTCTGCTTCACCACAGGTCGAGGATCGGCATTCGGCTGCTCCCCCGTGCCCAGCCTCAAGCTCGCCACCAACACCCCGCTGTACGAGCACATGAGCGAGGACATGGACATCAACGCTGGCAGCATCATCGACGGCGAGACCACCGTCGAGGCCCTCGGTGAGCAGATCTTCGAGCACGTCTTGCGGGTGGCATCCGGCGAGCACACCAAGAGCGAAGACCTCGGCTACGGCGAAGAGGAATTCGTCCCGTGGCACCTCGGCACGGTCATGTGACCAGCGGTTTCGCATGTCCGGGGTCGTGAGTCCGTTGGGTCGCCATAGCAGCGCCCGAAATACTCAAGACCCCGTCGAACCGGCTGATCAGCGATATCTCGTCGCACTGTTGAGCCTTACTCGACGCGCTTCGCGGCGGCTAGCTTCGAATTACCGCAGTCGGGCGGGCGCGAGCAGCAGTACTGGCTCGACAGCGACTACGCCCAGTGATCGACGCGTTGCGGCACAGCGGCGAGCTGGCGGACATCGCCGCGGAATTGCAGCGCAGTGTCGGTGCGGTCGAAGGCAAGCTCAAGTACCTGGTCCCGGGCGATGCCGTGCGCGGCGCGCGGGCTCGGGAAAAGCTGGTTGCGCGCGAAGCTCGCCGAAGAACCCGACTACGACTGGCGTGCCGTCGTGCTGCGGAACTACGCCGCCGAGGAACGACGGTACTGGACCGCGACCGATGAACGTGAGCTCATCGCGGGCTGGCGGCGGCGGACGTTTCTCCCCGCTCTCGCGGAAGAACTGCCGCGCATCGGATTTCCAGGTGACGCGGCAACTCTGCCGCCTCGGGCTGGCCGCGTCGTAGACCGAGGTCGTCGAGCATCTCGGCGCCGCGCCTGGCAGCACCACCGAGGTCCGCGCCCGGATGAACGTCGACCGGGCCGCGGCGGCGGTGTGGGTGCTCGTGGTGGACGGCGAAGGCACGCGCATCCCGCTGTTCGACGGGCAACGCCGGCACATCTGCTTGCACGCCAGCTTCGACGACGTACAACAGCGCCTGGACCAGCTGCTCCGCCAGGCCGGTCGCCACAACCGCGACGAACTCCGATTTAGCCTCGCCGAACGGACCCTCGGCGAGGACACCTACGGCGCCACCCACCACGATCTGACCCGCCCACCGATCGCGAGCTGGGCGCCTCGCCGCCCGCGGCGGAAACCGGTTGCGGCGGACATACATAAGCCGGGGATCCCGGAGTCCAGGCGGCATCTGAGGTTCCGTTGCCCGCACCGCCACGCCAGGACGAGCCTGGGAACAGTCTTCAGCGGCGGCCGCGTTGCCAGGAGTCGAGCGCGATCAGGGTCTTGGTGCTGGTGACCCGGTGGCTGCGGCGGATCTCGTCGATGGTGCGCTGCAGGTGCGCCATGTCGCGGACGCGCAGCCACACCAGCGCGTCGGGGTCGCCCGCGATGGTGAACACCGCCTGCGCCTCGGGCATCCGGGTCGTCGTCTGGATGATCTCGTCCACGCCGCTGGTGCCCAGGAACCGCAGCTCGATGAACGCTTCCACGCCCCAACCGAGCTTCGCGTGATCGACCTGCACGGTGTAGCCAAGGATCACCCCGAGCTCCTGCAGCCGGTCGATCCGCCGCTTCACGGCCGCCGTCGACAGCGTCACCCGGGTCGCGATGTCCGACAGCGTCCGCCGCGCGTCCTCGCGCAGCAGCCCAAGGATTTCGTGATCTGTCGCATCGAGCGTCGCTTCGGCCATGGGCAGCGATGGTACGCAAAATTCGGGCGCGCAAAAGCCGCTGGGCGGCCGAAGTTTGCGTGCTGACCACCGTTTCGGGTCGCGGTGTTGTGCACAACGCCCGCCTTCGGTTGAAGTGGCGTCGATCACGGCCTGCGGGCCTGCGACACAAGGAGTTCGACATGGCCGCCTTCACCCTGGACGACCGCTACCTCCAGGAATCGGGCACCGTCTACGTGACCGGGGTGCAGGCCCTGGTGCGGCTGCTGTTCGACCGGATCCGCCACGACCGCCGCGCCGGGCACCGCACCGCGGCGTTCGTCTCCGGTTACGAGGGCTCGCCGCTGGCCGGGTTCGACCTGGAGCTGGCCCGCCGATCGAAGCTGCTCGCCGACCACGACGTGGTCCACCGGCCGGGCCTGAACGAGGAGCTGGCCGCGACGTCGGTGATGGGCAGCCAGCTCACCGAAGGCCTCGGCACGCAGCGCCCCGACGGGGTGGTGGGCGTCTGGTACGGCAAGGCGCCGGGCCTGGACCGGGCCAGCGACGCTCTGCGCCACGCCAACCTCGCGGGGGCGAGCCCGCGCGGCGGCGCGGTCGCGCTCGTCGGCGACGACCCGAACGCGAAGTCCTCGACGGTTCCGGCGGCCTCGGAGGCGGCGCTCGCGGACCTGGCGATGCCGGTGTTCTTCCCGGCGGACTCGCAGGACCTGCTCGATTTCGGTCTGCACGCGGTGGAGCTGTCGCGGGCCAGCGGGTTGTGGACGTCGCTGAAGATAGTCGCCAACGTGGCGGACGCGGCCGGGACAGCGGTCGTGGCGCCGACCTGGAGCGCCCCCGAGATCCCGGCCGAGTTGAAGCCGTACTCGCACCGCCCCAGCGCGCGCCTGCTCGGCGCCGAGCTCGCCGGGTTGGAGCACAGCCTGCACAACCTCCGCCTGCCGCTGGCGGTCGAGTACCTCCGGCGCAGTGGCGTGAACCAGGTGGTGCGCTCAGGCCCGGCGGACTGGATCGGCATCGCGGCGGCCGGGAAATCCTATTTGGACATCCGGCAGGCGCTGCGCGCGCTCGGCGTCGACGACGCGGGGCTGGCCCGGTACGGGATCCGGCTGCTCAAGCTCGGCGCGATCTATCCGCTCGACCCGCAGCTCATCCGGGACTTCGCGACCGGTTTGAGCGAGATCGTGGTGGTCGAGGAAAAGCGCTCGTTCCTCGAAACGGCGATCAAGGAGATTCTCTACGGTCGCCCAGACGCCCCGGCCGTCCACGGCAAGAAGGGACCGGACGGCGGCACCCTGTTCACCGAACTCGGCGAGCTCGACCCGGACCGCATCGCCAAGGGCCTGGCCGGGCGCCTGACCGCGCACGGCGAGGTGGAGCCGATCAACGCCTGGCGGCAGCGCCGCCGTCGCGAACGCATCGCCGTGCCGCTGCTGGCACGCACGCCGTACTTCTGCTCGGGCTGCCCGCACAACTCGTCGACGAAGGTGCCGGAAGGCACCGTGGTGGGTGCCGGGATCGGCTGCCACACGATGGCGCTGTTCATGGACGCCGACCAGGTCGGCGACGTCGTGGGCATCACGCAGATGGGCGGCGAGGGCACCCAGTGGATCGGTATGTCGCCGTTCGTCGGCACCGAGCACTTCGTGCAGAACATCGGCGACGGCACCTTCACGCACTCCGGCAGCCTCGCCGTGCGCGCGGCGGTCGCCGCCGGGGTCAACATCACCTACAAGCTGCTGCACAACTCCACGGTGGCGATGACCGGAGGCCAGGACGCGGTGGGCGCGCTCCCACTGGCGCGGCTGGCGGAAATGCTGCTACTGGAAGGTGTCGCCAAGGTCATCGTCACCAGCGACGCGCCTAAGCGGTTGAGCGGCAAGCTTCCCCGGGGAGTCGAGATCCGGCATCGCGATGACCTGCTGCGCGCACAGGAAGAACTGGCCACCGTACCCGGGGTCACGGTGATCGTCCACGACCAGGAATGCGCGGCCGAGAAGCGCCGCAAGCGCCGCCGGGGCAAGCAGCCCACACCGGCGCAGAAGGTGCTGATCAACGAGCGGGTTTGTGAGGGCTGCGGGGATTGCGGCGCCAAGTCCAACTGCCTGTCCGTGCAGCCCGTCGCCACCGAGTTCGGCCGCAAGACGCAGATCCACCAGTCCTCGTGCAACGTCGACTACTCCTGCCTGGCGGGCGACTGCCCGTCGTTTTTGACCGTGGTGCCCAGCGGCCGCACGGCCCGCCGCGAGATCCGCGAGGTCAGCGCCGGCGAGCTGCCTGAGCCGGAGCACGGCGCGGGCGACTTCACCGTCCGTATCACCGGCATCGGCGGCACCGGCGTCGTCACCGTCACGCAGATCCTCGCGACGGCGGCGGTGATCGACGGTCGGCAGGTCCGCACGCTCGACCAGATCGGCCTCGCGCAGAAGGGCGGCGCGGTCGTCTCCGACCTCAAGATCACCGCGCAACCCGTTGCGCAGGCGCCAAAACTGGCCGCCGGCGAATGCGACCTGTACCTGGGTTGCGACCTGCTGGTGGCGGCCGACCCGGTGCACCTCGCTGCGGCTGACGCCGGCCGGACGACGGCGGTGGTGTCCACCACCGAGGTTCCGACCGGCCGGATGGTCGTGGACACCGCCGTCTCGTTCCCGGTGCAGTCGGGCATCCGGTCCGCCCTCGACGACGCGACCGCGCGGGCGTTCTACCTGGATGCGCGCGGTCTTGCCGAGAAGCTGTTCGACGACGACCAGTTCGCCAACATCCTGCAGCTCGGCGCGGCGTACCAGGCCGGTTCGCTGCAGCTGTCGGCGGAGTGCATCGAGCGGGCGATCGAGCTGAACGGAACTGCGGTGGCGGCCAACATCCAGGCGTTCCGCCGCGGCCGCCAGGCGATCGCGGACCCCGACGCGCTGCAGGCCGAGATCACTCCGCCGCCGGCGAAGCCCCGCGAGCCCAGCACCGCGGCGCGCCGGGTACGGGGGCTGGTCAAGGCCGCGGAGGGCTCGGAACTGGCGCGGCTGCTGGACATCCGGATTCCGGACCTCATCGACTACCACGACGAGGACTACGCGCGGACGTACGCGGAGTTCGTCGAGGAGGTGCGTGGGCGCGGAGTCGCTTCGGTGACCGAAGCGGTGGCACGCAACCTCTACAAGCTAATGGCCTACAAGGACGAGTACGAGGTCGCCCGGCTCTCGCTCGACGAGAAGCTGCTGGCCGACATCGTTGCCCAGTTCGGCGCTGGCTCCCGGTTCGCCTTCCGGCTGCACCCACCGGTGCTGCGCGCGCTCGGCATGAACCGGAAGATCAGCCTCGGCCCCTGGTTCCGCCACGTGCTGCGCCTGCTGCGCGCGGCTCGGAAGGTCCGCGGCACCCGCCTGGACCCGTTCGGCTACGCCAAGGTCCGCCGCGTCGAGCGAGAACTGATCGACGAGTACCGGAAGATGATCGCGGCGGCGCTGGCAACGCCGGACCACCCGGCGCTCCTGGAACTCGCGGAGCTTCCGGACATGGTCCGCGGCTACGAGGAGATCAAGCTCGCGAACGTCGCGGCCTACCGCGAACGCCAGTCGCAACTGATGAAGTCGCTGGAGGCCAAGCCGGTAGGCGCCGCATCGTGAGAAGGGGAGTCTCCCGCCCGGCGGGAGACTCCCCCAATTCCGCAGTGGCGCTGCCCAGCGCATCGGACGCGCCACTGCGGTGCCGGAAGCCCACCTAGGACTGTCCACAATGGCGAGTCGTGGAGCAGGTCAGCTCGGCGGCCGGATGCTGACCACCTCGACCCGGGTTTTGCCTTCCGGGCTCGGGAAATCGACCGTCTCCCCCGCGCGACTGCCGGCCAGCGCCAGCCCCAGCGGGCTGTCGGAGGTCAGCGAGGTGTCCTCCGCGCCCGGTGGGATCTCCTCCGGGATGGCCACCACCCGGAAGTCCTGCGTCGTGCCGTCGGGCAGCCGCAAGCTCACTTCGGTACCGGGCTCCAGTCCCTCGAAGTCGGGCTGCCCACCGGCCATCAGTCCCTCCAGCTCGGCGATGCGGTCGTCGATCGCGACGAGCTCATCGCCGCCCTGCAACTCCTGCGCGGCGTCGCCGCGGTCCCCAGGGTCGTCGCTGCGCCTCAACTCGTCGACCAGCTGCTGCCGTCGCGCGCGCAACGTGCGGATCTCCTCGGTCAACCGAGCCCGACCCACCGCCGATTCCTCGCCACCCATGACTCGATCCTTCCGCCCGTAGACGACCGCCTACCGAACTGATGCCCGAGCTGGGTCGGCACGAAACCGGCGGCTGGGCCGGTGAATCATTTCTTCATCTTCACGACAGCGGCGAGCAAGGCGGCGATGTTGGCCTCGGCGGCGGCCTTGTCGATACCGAGCCCGGAGAGGACACCGTTGCCGTCCTCGTTTTCCAGCAGCGCGAGCAGGATGTGCTCGGTGCCGATGTAGTTGTGCCCGAGCCGCAGCGCCTCCCGGAAGGTGAGCTCCAGCACCTTCCGCGCCGACCCGTCGAACGGGATGATCTGCGGCGCCTCGTCGGCCGCTGACGGGAGCGCGGCGGTCACGGCCTCCCGGACGACCTCCAGCGTCACACCTTGCGCGACGATCACCTTCGCCGCGATCCCATCGGGCTCGCCGAGCAGACCCAGCGCCAAGTGCTCGGGCAGGATCTCGGCGTTGCCCGCCTCGCGCGCCGCGTTCTGCGCCAGCACCACGACATTGCGGGCCCGAGGGGTGAACCGGCCGAACCCCTGGCTGGGGTCGAAACCCGCTGCGTCGCCCTTCGGCACGAACCGCTTCTGCGCGGCCTGCTTCGAGACGCCCATGCTCTTCCCGATCTCGGTCCAGGAAGCGCCCGAACGCCGGGCCTGGTCGACGAAGTGCCCGATCAGGTGGTCCGCGACCTCCCCGAGGTGCTCGGCCGCGATGACGGCGTCGGTGAGCTGGTCGAGGGCGTCGCCGTGCGCCTTCTTGATGGACTGGATCAGGTCGTCGAGCCGAACCTGACCGGAGAACTCAACTGAATCAGCCATTGGTAGTCAGGGGCGCGGTGTCCCGAAGGACCCGGTTCCCCATCCCCCTTTCAATCCGTACGTGCGGTTTTCCCGCATACGGCTTACCG
>NZ_JBSFLZ010000079.1:0-34115 GCF_053599315.1 Saccharopolyspora sp. NPDC000995 | reverse complement strand
CAAAACAGTCCGCTGTTGAGTTCTCAAAGAACACACCCACACCATCACCCGACCCCACCAAAGGGACCCGCAGCTCCGGGGAGCATTTCCTCTTCTTTCTTGTGTTGGTAACACTAGCAGGTGCTCGTTTCGGCGTTTTCAGGGGGGTCACCCCCGCGCTGATGGCTCCGAAGATCGAGCTCGTGCTTGAGTTATCAACGTGCCTCGTAGCCTTGACGTCTACTTGGCGACCGCTTTACGTTACCCGGTGCGCTTCGCGGTGTCAAACCGCGCGTGCCCTGGTTGGTGCGCGCTCCGCGGAGTTCGTTTCCGATCTCCGGGTCGCTCCCCAGGCCGTCCTCGCCAGGCTCTTGCGTCCTGTTCCATCCGGCCTTCCATGCGGCAAAGGAAAAGTTACGCACACCGTACGTGAAAGTCAAATCGCCGGGTCAGATCTTGACGTCGTTCATTCGGGGGACCTTCGGTCACTTCTGGTTGGGCCGCAGCCAGAGCTTCACGGTGCTCGCCGAACCCGCCGCGTCGATCGCTTCCAGCAGGTCAGAGGCGGCGACCGCGTGGGTTCGGCCGACTGGGACCAAGTGGTAACCCCACGTTCCGAACTCCCTCAGTGCCGCGGCCGGATCGTCACCCAGCTGCCGGATCGCATCCGGTGTGAAAGAGCACACGATCGAAGGACGGTCGCGGCGCAGGAGCCGGACCAGGCCACCGAGCACCCGGTGCACACGCCCGCCCACGTCCACGTGCACGACCGAGAGCTTCA
Source organism: Saccharopolyspora sp. NPDC000995 (assembly GCF_053599315.1). NCBI lineage: Bacteria > Bacillati > Actinomycetota > Actinomycetes > Pseudonocardiales > Pseudonocardiaceae > Saccharopolyspora > Saccharopolyspora sp. NPDC000995. The sequence goes on along the minus strand of NZ_JBSFLZ010000079.1, from coordinate 33,355 downwards.
GGCTTTGCAGCGCGTCGTGGTTCTCCAACTCGCGGTCGAGCCGGACTCCGCGCACGGACGGCGCTTTCTCGCCATCCGCAGGGCTGACCGAGAGCCCACCTGCGAGCGACGATTCGGCTGCTAGCTGGCAGGACCCATCCCACGCCGCGCCTTCCACCACCACGAGCCGACGTCGCCATGCAGCGGGCACGTTGACTTCCACGTTGTGCTTGAGCAGTGCGCCGCTTCGCGGGCACGGTTCGACCGCGACGACCGCGCCGCTGTTGCCCAGCCTGCTCAGGACGCGCACGGTCTGGTAGCCCACGTAGGCACCGACATCCATGAAGACGCCTTCAGGTTCTAGCAAGGAGTCGATCAGCGTCGACACGTCGACGTCCCAGCTGGGGTGCGACGACAGCCACGGCAGCATGAAGCTGTCGTCCGCCGGCAGTCGCAACAGTCCGGCGTCGCAGAGCACAGGCGTCGTCGTGCCGTCCCCACCACCGGTGATGCGCTCGTGCTCCCTCAGCAGGATGCGTTGCAGGACGTCGGTGCGCTGCAAGGCGTTCGCGGCATCGAGGGACGCTGCGCGCAGGCCCGCCTCGACACCCCGATCGCTTCCGTGGCTTTGCTCCAGGGAGTCCATGCGGTCGAGGATTCGCTCGACAGCTCCGGTCAGGCTGTCCAGGCGTTCCGCCAGGGCGTCCACCCGTTGATCGCCGACCGCGCCGTCTTCGAGCTTCAGGAGCCTGCGGTGCTGCTCGGCCAGGTCCGCCCGGGCTCGGACCATGCCGTCGTCAGTGCCCAGCAGCTGCGCACCGAGCTGGTCGTGGCGGCGGATCAGCTGGACGAGTTCCGTCCGCATCGCCTCCAGGTCGCCTTCGCCATCCGCCTCGTACTGGCGGCGGAGCAGTTCGGAGGCGGTCTGCTCGACGCCGTCGACCAGAAAGCGCATCACGTCGCGGATGTGCTCGTCGTAGTGGCTCAGCGCTTTGAGGACTGCCCTGCGCAGCGCCGGGGCCATCGAATTCCGGCTGCTCGCCCCCACCTCCGGCGCCCGGTGCAACGCGTGGCGCGCCACCAACAGCGGGCGCAGTGGGTCGTCGAACTGGCCGTGGCTGTCCCGCGACCACTTCGTGCGCCAGTTCCGGTAGGCCTGCTCGACGCGCTCGCGCAGGCGCGCGCCCGCCCGCGCGACGGTGTGCACCGCAAGCAGGTTCTCCCTCGCTGCTGCGCCGAAAGCCGCAGTGCCTTCCGGGTCGTCGGCAGCGGCCCGCAGGAGTTCTGCGGCCGAGTCGATATCCGGTTCTCCAGGCCCCGTGCAAGGCACGAGGCGTGCCGCTTCGTGGCCGAAGAACTCGGCGACCGCGCCGTGCTCCCCGGCGATCACCGGCACTCCGTGCGCCGCCACTGCGAGCAGCCGCAGGACGTGGCCATCACCGGCTTCGCCGCGGTGCAGCGATACGAAGCTGTCCGATGCACACAGCAACAGGTTGATGTCGACGTCCTCTTCGACCAGCAGGATGCGGTGATCCGTCGCGGTCGCCAAGCGCAGGCGCTCGGCGGCCTCCGGGTGCTCAACCGCACCGACGACGCCGACGAGCAGGCGCACCTCGTCGCGTTCCGGGAATGCCGCCAGGAACGCGCTGACCACGCCGAGCACGTTATCCCCGCGCTCGGCCGCGTGGTCCACGAACGTCCCGAACACGATCTCGTCGGACAGCCCGAACCTGGCCCGTGCGCCCTTCCTGGTCGGCAAATCGACCCGGTTGCGCTCCGGCACGGGCAGTGCGACGACCCGCGTCTTCATGCCATTCCGGCGGGCCGTAGCGCGGCCACTCTCCGACAACACCCAGGTCTCCGCCACGTCGGCGTTGTCGGGGGCGCTGGTGTGGATGTCGATCACGTACCTGCCTGCGGGCACCGGCAGGCCGGGTTCGCAGCGCAGGACGACCGGGTAGTACGCGGTGTCGGCCGAGGGCAGCCCGGACGCACCCACTGCGGTGCGCATCAGCTCCGCGAGTTGCCCGTCACCGAGCACCGCGACACCGAGCTGATCGACAAGGGCCGCCCGGTTGTCGATCCTGCGGTGCACCGCCTCGGCCGGCACTCGGCCGCTGGCCACGCCGACGCCTACGCACCACTCGTGGAAGGCCTCAGCATTGCTGCCGAACGGTTCCGGGTAGTCGCGCTGAAGGATCGGGTCGTCCGCCCACACGGCCGCGGTCCAGCGGGAGCCGCCGGCCGCGCGCTGCCTGTCGTCGGCCGGGGCGCACGACCACTCCCGGAACTCCGCCAGCGGGCCGTCCGGTTCGAACGGGCTCGGCGGTGGCTCTCCGTCCGCGAGCCAGGCGTCGAGGTACTCGCGTCGCAGCGTCGCGGGCAGCACGACGCCGTCGGGCAGGACGTCGAACGGGTGCGGCTGTTCGCGGGTGTATCCGGCTCCGACCAGCGCGTTCCGGTAGGCCGCGCACAGCCCGGCGAGCGCCGGGTTCTCGGAGAGCAGTATCCGCGGCCGGTCGGCGTAGTCCGTGGACAGCAGCCAGGGCCGCTGCGGCTGGAAGCCCTCGAAGTGGACGCTGCGCAGCGCGGCGCCGTCCACTGTGTGCCGACCGTCGCCCGCCACCACCAACTCGCGCTGGGCAACGTTCCACACCGACAGGCCCACACCGGGATCGCGGATCACCTGGTGATCGACCAGCGCGGGCGCCCCGTCCAGCACCGGTGTCGCCGCGCCGGGGTCGGCGCGCAGCTGCTCCACCCACGTGGCGAGGAGCTGCTCGGCGCCCGGGCGGACGGCGAACGCACTGCCGTCGAAGGTGCCCGATTCGGCGAGGTCGGAGGGGCTCGGGCGCAGGCCGTCCACGGCCAGCGGGCGCAGGACCCGCGGCACCAGGGCGACCGGGCGCTCGTGGGTCAAGCTCGCGACGAGGTCGTCGAAGCGGCCGAAGATCTGCACAGCCGGTTCGAAGTACAACACCGTCGACCCGGACTTCAGCAGGTGCTGCAGGAACCTCGGGCGCAGCACGTTGCGCAACTGCTCCGCGGTGCAACCCATCGCCAGCCGGGCGTACTCCTGCTCGTCGAGCCCGATGTCGGCGAAGGTCAGGCCGTCCGGCTCCGAGCGGGCCGCGCCGGGCAGGTCGACCACCAACAGCGCGAACTGCGCGTTCGGGTGGTGGCGGCGGAACGTTTCGCGTAAGACCCGGGCGGCCGGGAGCTGGTCGCGGCACGCGAGCGTGCAGCCGAGCAGGGTGCGGGCACCGAGGTCTTCCGGAGTTTCCGCCGGCCACGCCGGCTCGCCGAACGACTTGGCCGATTGCTCCAGCACACCGGACTGCAGGGCGGATTCCGCGGCGGCCTCGCCGTCGGAACTTTCAGCTGCCACGGGTTCGGGCTGCGCCTGCGAATCAGTCACGGGCGAAACCTATCGCTGCACCCGCCACAGCAACACGCCCAACCCCATGAGCGCGCGGACCGGGACCGGCTGGCTTCGGCCCCGACCCCAATCGAGGCGGACCGGCCGGGTGTTTTCGCACGTCAACGGGCGTGAGCACGTTGACGTGCTGCAGCGCCCCAACGTGCTCACGGGTCCTGACCAGGCCGAACTCCCGGGCTCAGAGCATCGGCATGAGGGTGCGGAGCTCGTACGGGGTGACGTGGCTTCGGTAGGCGTTCCACTCCTCGCGCTTGTTGCGCAGGAAGAAGTCGAACACGTGCTCGCCGAGGGTTTCCGCGACCAGCTCGGAGGACTCCATCTCGGACAGCGCTTCGTTGAGGTTCTGCGGCAGGTTGGCGTAGCCGGCCGCCTTCCGCTCCCGCTCCGTCAGACCCCACACGTCGTCCTCGGTGGCCGCCGGCAGCTCGTAGCCCTTCTGCACACCGCGCAGCCCGGCCGCGAGGATCACCGCGTACGCCAGGTAGGGGTTGCAGGCCGAGTCGAGGTTTCGGACCTCGACGCGGCGGGACGAGGCCTTGCCCGGCGAATACATCGGCACCCGGACCAGCGCGGACCGGTTGGCATGGCCCCAGCAGACCGCGGTCGGGGCCTCGCCGCCGACGACCAGCCGCTTGTAGGAGTTCACCCACTGGTTCGTCACGGCGCTGATCTCGCGGGCGTGGTGCAAGATCCCGGCCACGAACGCCCGGCCGATGTCGGACAGCTCGAACGGGTTCTCCGGGTGGTAGAAGGCGTTCTGGTCGCCCTCGAACAGGCTGAAGTGGGTATGCATGCCCGAGCCGGGCTGCGCGCTGAACGGCTTCGGCATGAACGAGGCGCGCACGCCCTGCGTTATCGCGACCTCTTTGACCACGTACCGGAACGTCATCACGTTGTCGGCCATGGTCAGCGCGTCGGCGTAGCGCAGGTCGATCTCCTGCTGGCCGGGCGCGCCCTCGTGGTGGCTGAACTCCACCGAAATCCCCATGGCCTCCAGAGTCTCGATGGCGTTGCGGCGGAAGTGCGGCGCCGCGTCGTGGCTGGCCTGGTCGAAGTAGCCACCGGAGTCGGCGGGCACCGGTTCGCTGCCGTCGTCCGGCAGATTCTTCAGCAGGAAGAACTCGATCTCGGGGTGCACGTAGCAGGTGAAGCCGGACTCGGTGGCGCGGGCCAGGGTGCGGCGCAGCACGTGCCGCGGGTCGGCCCAGCAGGGCGAGCCGTCGGGCATGTGGATGTCGCAAAGCATCCGCGCCGAGTAGTGCTCGCCGTCGGGGGTCTCCCAGGGCAGCACCTGGAAGGTGGCGGGGTCCGGCTTGGCGACCATGTCCGATTCGTAGACCCGGGCGAATCCCTCGATGGCCGAGCCGTCGAACCCGATGCCTTCGGCGAAGGCGCCTTCGAGTTCGGCGGGCGAGATCGCCACCGACTTGAGCATTCCGAGGACGTCGGTGAACCACAGCCGCACGAAGCGGATGTCACGTTCCTCCAAGGTGCGGAGCACGAACTCCTGCTGGCGGTTCATGCACGCAGCCTAAGAGTTCCACCGACCAATTGCGTAACTGGTCCAAGAACTCGGCACTACCCGGACCAGGACTCCCCACCGGCTGAACGCGCGAAGGGCACCGCCGGGCGATTGACGCAGCGGCGCGAAGCGCCTCCTCGGGGGTGTGACCGGGCGACGGGTGGGACGCTCGGAGGTGCCCGTCACTGGTGGTGTTCAGCTCGCGGTGCAGCGCTTGCCTTCGGGCGGGAGCGTCAGGCCGACCAGGTACTTCGTGGTCGCCTCGTCCACGCAGGAGACGCCCTGCAGGAAGACCGTGTGCTGGGTGCCCTCGAAGGTCAGCAGGCGGCCGTGCAGGGCCTTCGCGAGCCGCACCCCGGCCTGGTAGGGCGTTGCGGGGTCGCCGGTGGTGGAGATGACCAGGGTCGGCGGCAGCGCACCCACCTCCGGTTCGGTGGTCTCGCCGGTGGCCGGGACCGGCCAGAACGCGCACTTGTCCCGCGCGGCGCTCGGCGGGTGCCCGTTGTCCAGGAACGGCGCCGCCTCGCGGTAGCGGCGGTCCGCCTCGCGGACGATGTTCGGGTCCTCGACGCGCTGGTCGTCGACGCAGTGCACGGCGTCGAACGCGTCACTGGTGTTGCTGTACTGGCCGCCGCCGTCGCGGCTGTAGTATTTGTCGGCGAGGGCCAGCAGCGTGCGGCCACTGCCCTGCCGGAGCTCGGCCAGCCCGCTGTCCAAGTTCTCCCAGAGGCTGGGCGCGTACAGCGCCTGGATCGCTGCCATGGAGGCGTCCTTGTACGACAGTTCGCGGCCGCCGCCCGCCGGGACCGGATGGTCCACCAACGGGCGAGTGAGCTGTTGGAACGCGACGACCGCACGCGAAGGGTCGGTGCCCAGTGCGCACCGCTGGCGCTTGGCGCACCAGGCCGCGAAGTCGTTGAAGGCGCGCTGGAAACCGGCGCCCTGGGCGACCAGCTGGTCGACCGTGGACTGCCTGGGGTCGATCGCGCCGTCGAGCACCATCGTCCGCACGTTGGTGGGGAAGGTCTCCGCGTACTCCGAGCCGATCAGGGTGCCGTAGGAGTAGCCGACGTAGTTCAGCTTCTCGTCGCCGAGCGCCGACCGCAGCACGTCAATGTCCCTGGCGACCTCGCGGGTGCCGACGTTGGCCAGCATCTTGAGGCCGGTGCGCTCCGCGCACTTCGCCACGTAGTCGCGCTCTTCCTGCTCGGTCTGAGCGACCCCGGCGGGCGAGGTGTCCGCGTCGGAATCCAGCCGCTCGGCGTCGCGTTCCGGGCCGGTCAGGCAGTGCACGGCTGGTTCGGAGGCGCCGACTCCGCGCGGATCGAAGCCGACCAGGTCGAACCGCTGGCCCAGCTCGCTGTCCGAGACCGACGAGGCGAGACTCGCGGCCGTGCTCATGCCGGATGCGCCCGGGCCGCCCGGGTTCACCACGAGCGAACCGATCCGCTGTCCCGGTCCGGTTGCCGGTTTGCGGAGGAGCCCGAGGTTGATCGTCTGCCCCTGGGGGCCGGCGTAGTCCATCGGGACCTCCAGCCGCGCGCACTCCAGGCCCGCCTTCTGGTACGCATCGCGATCGCTGTCGGTCGTCGCGTACGGTCCGCACGGTCCCCAGGACAGCGCTTGCCCGTAGAACCGTTCCAGACCTGCTGGAACCGGCCCGACCGGGCCCTTTCGCTCGGTGTGCGGCTGCAGCGGCGCCGCCTCTCGCGTCGGCGCGCTGCACGCGGTCACGCCCAGCAGGGCCACCGTGAACAGCACGGTCAGTAGACGGGTCACTGACGAATCGTGACACGAGTGGAGAGGCGCGGCTCACGCCGGGCAGAGCGACGTACGCCTGTGGGGTGCGCGAAGATGGGTGCATGCCCCAGCTGCGCATCGCACTCGCACAGGTAAACGCATGCGTCGGCGACGTCGCCGGCAACAGTTCGATGATCCTGGACTGGACCCGCCGCGCCGTACAGGACGGCGCTCACCTCGTGGCCTTCCCGGAGATGGTGCTCTCCGGCTATCCGGTCGAGGACCTGGCGCTGCGCAAGTCGTTCGCCGCCGCGAACCTCGCCGAGCTGAAAGCGCTGGCGCGGCGATTGCGGGACAACGGCTGCGGCGACGCACTGGTCGTGGTGGGGCATCTCGGCCGCGACGACGAAGGCCCGCGCAACTCCGCGTCGCTGCTCTACGGCGGCGAGGTCGTCACGACCTACCACAAGCACCACCTGCCGAACTACGGCGTATTCGACGAGGCGCGCTACTTCGCGCCGGGCTTCGACTTGCCGATCGTGCGGTTGCACGGCTTGGACGTCGGGGTGGTCATCTGCGAGGACATCTGGCAGAACGGCGGCCCGGTGGCGGCGTTGGGCGAGGTCGGCGTCGACCTCGTGGTGTGCATCAACGGTTCGCCGTACGAGCGCGCCAAGGACGACATGCGCACGCCGCTGGTCATCCGGCGGGCCGCCGAGGCCGGTGCGCCGATGGCTTACGTGAACCTGGTCGGCGCGCAGGACGAGCTGGTCTTCGACGGCGACTCCATGGTCGCCACGCCGGACGGCGAGATCCTCGCGCGGGCGCCGCAGTTCACCGAGCACCTGGTGGTGCTGGACATGGACCTGACCGCGGGCGGGCACACCTCGACCACGGTGCCCGCCGAGCCGGGCCCGATGCGGCTGCCCGCGTTCGACGTGCAGCGGATCGTGCTGCAGCCGGAGCCGCTGCCGCGCTACGAGCCGGTATCCGGGCTGCCGCCGACGGAGCCGCTGGACGACGTCGCCGAGGTGTGGTCGGCGTTGGTCACCGGGCTTCGCGACTACGTGCATAAGAACGGCTTCCGGTCGGTGACCTTCGGTTTCTCCGGCGGCATCGACTCGGCGGTGTGTGCCGCGCTGGCCGCCGACGCGCTCGGCGCGGACGCGGTGCACGGCGTATCGATGCCGTCGAACTACTCGTCGGAGCACTCGCGGTCGGACGCCGCCGAGCTGGCGCGGCGGATCGGTTGCCACTTCGAGGTTTACCCGATCGCTGACATGGTCGACGTGTACGTGCGGCAACTGGAGCTGACCGGGTTGGCCGAGGAGAACGTGCAGGCCCGCGCCCGGGGCGTGCTGCTGATGGCGTTGTCGAACCAGCGCGGGCACCTGGTGCTGGCCACCGGGAACAAGACCGAGCTGGCAGTGGGATACTCGACGATCTACGGCGACGCGGTGGGCGCGTTCGCGCCGATCAAGGACGTGCCGAAGACGCTGGTGTGGAAGCTGGCGAAGTGGCGCAACGCCGATGCGGAGAAGCGCGGCGAGGTCCCGCCGATCCCGGAGAACTCGATCACCAAGGCGCCGTCGGCGGAGCTGCGGCCGGACCAGGTGGACCAGGATTCGCTGCCGGAGTACGACGTCCTGGACGTGGTGCTCGACGGCTACGTGGAGGGCGACCGCAGTTACGCGGACCTGATCGCGGACGGGTTCGACGCCGGGCTGGTCGAGCGGGTGCTGCAGATGGTGGACCGCGCCGAGTACAAACGCCGACAGTACCCGCCGGGCACCAAGATCACGTTCAAGGCGTTCGGCCGGGACCGGCGGCTGCCGCTGACCAACCGGTGGCGCGAGGTCGCCCCGTGAACAGCGGCGGGGGTTCACAGTTTCAATTGAAGCTGTGAACCCCTGGGTCCTGGCCTCAGTTTGAATTGAAACCGTAGTCGTGGTCTGGATACTCGCGCGCGACCACCGAAGGAGGTTCGGCCGTGTGGGCCGTGCACGGATTGTGTAGTGTGGACGGACGTCTGGTGCTGTGGGCGGAAGATTCCGAGCTCCCGACTCGAGTGGCCGGGCGTGCGCCGCGCGGTCCGGTGGCGCACCCCTTCGCCGTGCCGGGTGAAGCTCTTCGGGACGCCCTGCCGAGTGAGCAGCTGAAGGCCGATTCCGTACGCCTCCAGCTGCCCTCCTACGCCTCTGCTCCGGCCGCATCGCCCGAATTGGTGCGGGACCCGCTGACCGCAGGGCCTGCGCCACGCGGCAAGCTTCGGCTGCGCGAATGGCTGGTGCCTGCTGTGTCGTGCAGCCCCGGGGCCGTGATCGCCCTACTCGGTGAAGGCGTGCCCGGTTGTCGGTTGGGCGCGTCCGCGCATTTCTTGAGCAGGGTCGCCGGATTCGCCGAGCAGGTGGTCTCGCAGGGGCGGGTACTGCCCTCGCTGGTCTTCGAGGCGGACCGGCCGGCCGCGCGTTGGCGGCCGTCGTTGTCCGGCACCGATTCGGCTCGGTTCGTGGCCCTGCGCGAATCCATGCCGCCGGCCTTCCGCTGCGAGCGCGGCGACCCGCCCGCCGAGGTCCTGCGCGCGGCGCTGGACGCGCTGGTCGACGGCATCGCCCGCGCCCAGGTCGCAGACGTCGAGATGCCTGGCGGCCGGACCGCAGCCGCGGCGTGGCTGAACGCGCTGGCCCACGAGCCGCGGTTCGACGGCGATCCCGAGAAGGTGCGGAAGCTGGCCGGGCAGTTGGACGCCTGGCGCGCCAGCGGCGCAGGTGAGAGCCCCGTTCGCACTTGCTTCCGGCTACACGAACCGGAAGGCGACGACGCGGACTGGCGGCTGGAGTTCATGCTGCAGGCCGTGGACGACCCGAGCGTTCTGGTGTCCGCGAAGGAGGTGTGGCGGGAGGAGAGCCGGGTACTGCAGCGCTGGGTCGCGCAGCCGCAGGAATTGCTGCTCGCCGACCTCGGAAAGGCGGGCCGGGTCTTCCCGGCGCTCGATGCGGCGCTGCTCGTACCGCACCCCACGGAGTTGTTCCTGGACGCCGACGGCGCGTACGAATTCCTCACCCATGCGGCGCTGCTGGACCAGGCCGGGTTCGGGGTGCTGCTGCCGTCCTGGTGGGGTCGCACCCAGCAACTCGGGTTGAAGCTGACCGCCACCAGTTCCCGCACCGCGGGCACGGTGGCCAAGAAGTCCGGGATCGGCATGGACGCCGTGGTCGACTACCGCTGGGACCTCGCGCTCGGCAACGAGCGGCTGACCGAGTCCGAGCTGGCTGAGCTCGCCGCCGCGAAGGTTCCGCTGGTTCGCCTGCGCGGCAAGTGGGTCCAGGTCGACCGCAAGCGGCTGGCCGCAGGACTGGCCTACTTGGAGCGCTCCGGGACCGGGCAGATGACCGCCGGCGAAGTGCTGCTGCAGGCCGGGGTGCACCCCGATGACGGTGACAGGCCGCTGCCGGTGGTCGAGGTCAGCGGGCACGGGTGGCTCGGGGATCTGCTCTCCGGGCAGGCCGAGCAGTACCTGGAGCCGGTGGATCCGCCGGAGGGATTCACCGCGACGCTGCGCCCATACCAGCGCCGCGGCCTGGCCTGGCTGGCGTTCCTGGACCGGTTGGGGCTGGGCGCATGCCTCGCCGACGACATGGGTCTGGGCAAGACCGTGCAACTGCTGGCGTTGGAGGCGCTGGCCCGATCGCGCGGTTCGCGCGCCCCGACGCTGCTGATCTGCCCGATGTCGGTGGTCGGAAACTGGCAACGGGAGGCGGCCCGGTTCGCGCCGACGCTGAAGGTGCACGTCCACCACGGCGGCGGTCGGCTCACCGGCGAGGACCTCATGGAAGAGGTCGGCGGGCACGACCTGGTGATCACGACCTATCCGCTGGCCGCGCGGGATTCCGCCGTGCTGCGGGAGATCCGCTGGGACCGGGTGGTACTCGACGAGGCACAGAACATCAAGAACAGCGCCTCCCGCCAGGCGAAGGCGGTGCGCGGCCTGTCGGCCCGGCAGCGGATCGCGCTGACCGGCACGCCGGTGGAGAACCGGCTCGCCGAACTCTGGTCCATCATGGACTTCGCGAATCCCGGTGTGCTGGGCTCGCTGAGCACGTTCCGGGCGCGGTTCGCGGTGCCGGTGGAACGCGACGGCGACACCGACGCGGCGGCCCGATTGCGGCGCATCACCGGTCCTTTCGTGCTGCGCCGGGTGAAGACCGATCCGGCGATCATCAGCGATCTGCCGGACAAGATCGAGATGAAGCAGCTGTGCAACCTCACCGCCGAGCAAGCTTCTCTTTACCAGGCGGTGGTCGACGACATGCTGGCGCGCATCGACAACAGTGAAGGCATGGAGCGCCGCGGGCTGGTGCTGGCGACGATGTCCAAGCTGAAGCAGGTGTGCAACCACCCCGCGCAGCTCCTGGGCGACGGCTCCCCGCTGCCCGGCCGGTCCGGGAAGTTGCTGCGCCTGGAGGAAATCCTCGAATCGGTGTTGGCCGAGGGCGACAAGGCACTTTGCTTCACGCAATTCGCCGGGTTCGGCGGGATGCTGGTGCCGCACCTGTCGGCGCGGTTCGACACCGAGGTGCAGTTCTTGCACGGCGGCACGACGAAGAAGGCCCGCGACGAGATGGTCCGGCGGTTCCAGTCCGAAGACGGGGCGTCGATCTTCCTGCTGTCGCTGAAGGCCGGCGGCACCGGGCTGACGCTCACCGCCGCCAACCACGTCATCCACCTGGACCGGTGGTGGAACCCGGCGGTCGAGGACCAGGCCACCGACCGGGCGTTCCGCATCGGCCAGCGCCGGGACGTGCAGGTCCGCAAGCTGACCTGCATCGGCACCCTGGAGGAGAAGATCGATCGGATGATCGAGGACAAGAAGACGCTGGCGCAGCTGGTGGTCGGCTCCGGCGAGAACTGGCTGACCGAGCTGTCCACCCGGGAGCTGCGTGACCTGGTCTCCCTGGAAGCGGAGGCCATCGGTGAATGAGTGGCGCGGATTCCCGCCGTCCGCGAAGCCGATCCGGGTCGAGGGTGGCATCAAGGCGCGCAGCAAGCGCGGCGAGATAGCGCAGACCTGGTGGTCGCGGCGGTTCATCGAGGTGCTGGAGTCGTTCGGCATGGGCGGCCGGCTGCAGCGCGGCAAGCGCTACGCGCGAGCCGGGCAGGTGCTCAGCCTGACGCTGACGACCAGCCTGGCGATCGGCCTGGTGCAGGGTTCGCGGCCGGAGCCGTACCGGGCGCGGATCGCGATCAAGGCGTTCCCAGCGGCCGACTGGGAGCGCATCGAGCGGGCGCTGGCCGGGCAGGCACTGTACGCGGCGAAGCTGCTGGCCGGGGAGATGCCGACGGACATCGAGCGGGTCTTCGACGAGCTCGGGTTGCAACTGTTCCCGACGACGATGCGGGAACTGACGATGGATTGTTCCTGCCCGGACTGGGAAATCCCGTGCAAGCACCTGGCCGCGGCCTGCTACCTGCTGGCCGAATCGTTCGACGAGGACCCGTTCCAGATCCTCGCCTGGCGTGGCCGGGGACGCGAGGAGCTGCTGGACCGGTTGCGGGCGTTGCGCGGCAGCGTGTCGGCCCCAGCGGCTGCGGAACCCGACGATGCCGCGCCGTTGTCGGAATGCCTGGAAACCTTCTGGACCGCCCCGGAATCCCCGGCGGCGGCCACGCCCGCCCCAGAACCGACCGCGCCGGAACCGACCGCGCCGGACGCGCTACTCGACGAGCTCGACCCGCTGCCGGTGCAGATCCAGGGCGAATCCGCCGTCGAGTTCCTGCGCCCCGCCTACCGGGCGATGGCGCGAACGGACCGTTCACCGCAATAGGTGGCCGGACAGGGCGTTCGCATCAGCCCTGAAGCTGTTCCGGTATTGCGGGCCTCGGGGCGCGGCCCGGTTCCAAGTTTCCAGGAACTGGGACTGGCGGGACTCGTCGACCAGCTCTAATCGTGCTCCGATCGAGTCCATCTGGTGGTATGCGAACGCTCGGCCGTAGGGGCAGCCGGAGAAGTCCTCCGGCAGACCCCGGTCCGCTAGGCGCCGCGAGCCTTTTTCCAGCGAAGTCGTCCAGAAGCCGAGGTGGTCGAACCTGGCACCCGTCGTCGTGTCTTACGGGGGGCTGCCCGGCGCGCCTTCGATCAGCTCGATGAACGGCAGCCCGCCCTTGGTGAAGACGATCCGGTAGTCCCAGTCCGCGAGTCGGCTGGTCTGCAATTCGTTCCACTCGACGCCCGCGGCCCCCTCGAAGTCGAGCATCGCCTCCTCGATGTCGGGCACGACGAAGCAAACGTGGTAGAGGGCAGTCACCGGGGCAGTATCCCCTTCTCCCCGGAGTGTCCATCGGCTGGCGGGAGGGGGACACCCCCAGTTGCCCCCCTCCCGCGCTCCCACGCGCTCCCGGTTACTAGACGCCCGGAAGGCCGTTTGGTTGCCTCGTTGCTTTTCCCGTTATTGCCGGAGATTACGATCGCCACCGGGAATGCCCCGAACGCCGAGAATTCCGCGCGGGCCCGGGCCGGTCTTCACCGGCCCGCTCTGCTGTTGCGCAGTCAAATTGCCGCGACGCGCGACTCGGTGCGGTTGCACGACCCCACATCAGTCGACGACCCGCTCCAAAAGGCGGACGGTCACCTCTGCGCCGGCCTCCTTTCCAATCGCTTTGCGGACATCGGCCTTCACCGGCAGCTTGTGGGTACCATCACCCAGGGCCATGAACGAACTCCGGAACGGGTGGCCGTCGATCGTCCCCCGGACCTTCACCAGGCCTCGGGTGCCGAAGTACTCGACCGACCTCGGCCAGACCACGTAGGTCCAGCCGCCCCGGTTGGGGCTCTTCTGCAGCGTCGCGTCGAACTGCTCGTCCATCGTCGCCTCCTCTTGCCAACCGCCTCCTGCACGTGCAGACCGCCAGCGGCACGAAAACTCATCGCTGTGGCCTTCCCGGGTTCGAGCGGATATGCATGTTCCGCGAAGATCGAAAGGCGGGCGCCATGCAGTGGAAGAAGTTCGGCTTCGGGTTGGTCGCGGCGGGTGTCGTCGCGCTGAGCACGGCGTGCGCCGCGGCACCGGTCGTGCCCCCGAAGGCCGCAGCAAGCCGGGTGGACGACGTCGTCCAGCGTGGTGAGCTGCGGGTTTGCAGCACCGGGGACTACCGGCCGTTCACCTACCGGGACGCGGCTGGCGCCTGGAGCGGGATCGACATCGACATGGCGCACGACCTCGCCGGCAAGCTCGGCGTCAAGGCGAAGATCGTGCCCACCACCTGGAAGACGCTGGTCGCCGACTTCAACGCGAACTGCGACATAGCCGTCGGAGGTGTGTCGATCACCCTCGAACGCGCGAAGCAGACGTTTTTCAGCACCGCCTACGTGGTCGACGGCAAGACCCCGATCACCCGCTGCGAGCACGCGGCGCGGTTCCAGACGTTGCAGCAGATCGACCAGCCCGGCGTCCGTGCCATCGTCAACCCCGGCGGCACCAACGAGCAGTTCGCCAAGCAGAACCTCAAACAGGCCACCATCGTCGAGCACCCGGACAACAACACGATCTTCCGGCAGATCATCGACGGCAAGGCCGACCTGATGATGACCGACGCCGCCGAGACCAAGTGGCAGGCCAGGCAGCACCCCGAGCTGTGCTCGGTGCACCCGGAGCAGCCGTTCACCTTCAGCGAGAAGGCGTACCTGTTGCCCAAAGGCGACGTGGTGTTCCAGCAGTATGTGAACCAGTGGCTGAACCTCGCGCTGCACGACGGCACCTACGCGCGCATCGCCGAGCCCTGGATCGGCTGACCCGCAACTGTGACGTTGGCCCTCGGAGTGTGTCGGCGAAGTTGAGCGCGTGCGACGCTTTCCTGCGAACCATCCGTTACGACCCGGGGACCCGCGATGCGGGCTTCGAGGAATAGGACGGTCAACGATGACTGTTGCGCAAAATCAGGGCGAGACGGCCGCGCCGTACGGCTCCACGCCGACCAAGCGGCGAGTCCGCATTCACCACCTCCAGCAAATGAAGGAGCGCGGCGAGCCCTGGCCGATGCTCACCTCGTACGACATGTACACCGCGCGGATCTTCGACCAGGCCGGAATCCCGGTGCTGCTGGTCGGCGACTCAGCCGCCAACAACGTCTACGGCTACGATTCGTCCTTGCCGGTGACCGAGGACGAACTGCTGCCGCTGGTCCGCGCCGTCACCCGGTCCGTCGAGCAGGCGCTGGTCGTGGCCGACCTGCCGTTCGGGTCCTACCAGGCGTCGCCGGAGCAGGCGCTGGCCGCTGCGACGCGGTTCATGAAGGAAGGCCGCGCGCACGCCGTCAAGCTCGAAGGCGGCCGCCGCTACGCCCCGCAGATCGAGGCGCTGGTATCGGCTGGCATCCCGGTGATGGCCCACATCGGCTTCACGCCGCAGAGCGAGCACGGCCTCGGCGGCTACCGAGTGCAGGGCCGCGGTGACAAGGCCGACGAACTGCTAGCGGACGCACTCGCGGTCCAGGAGGCGGGCGCGTTCTCGGTGGTGCTGGAAATGGTGTCGGCGGAGGCGGCGAAGCGGGCGACCGGGGAGCTGCGGATTCCGACTGTCGGCATCGGGGCGGGGCCGGACTGCGACGCCCAGGTGCTGGTCTGGACCGACATGGCGGGCATGAACACCGGTCGAACGGCGAAGTTCGTGAAGCGCTACGCCAACGTCGGCGGCGTCCTAGCCGATGCGGCCAGCCGCTTCGCGGACGAGGTCCGCGGCCGCGCATTCCCGGCCGCGGAGCACTCCTTCCACTAGCAGGGGCACGCAGATCGCGCGTGCCACCGGGGAGCAGACGAGCGGCGCTTTCGCGCGAAATCGCCGCTTTACGGGACGGATCTAGTCGCTGTCTGCCCAAGAGATGCGATCGGCTAGTTTCCGCGCGCAGCTGATGAGGTCGGGCGGAGCTTCGATGGTGCAGGGCACGCTGCCCGTGACGAGGGTGACGGACGGCCATTCCCAGTAGTCCAGCCTGGTGACGTAGCGGCAGCTGGGCGCACGTCTTGGTGCATGTGCACTGCGGTCGCGAGCAGCTGCATAGTTCGCAGGTCCGGCGCCTAGGTGACGCGAGAGGCGGCCTCGGTTGCGGCTGCGATCGCCCGTATGCGCCGCACGCAGCCATTCGGGTTCGACCGCAGAAGGACCGCGAACCGTTTCCCGGGCTCCAGATCACCTCGATCGGCCGCTAGGCGGGCGGGGTGCCGTTGCCCAACGGCGTGCCGACCAGGGCTTCTCGCCCGTGCGCGCTGCCCCAGCCCGCGAGATCCGGGCCCGCCGGGACGATTCCGGTTGGGTTGATCTGGTGGTGCGTCGCGTAGTAGTGGCGCTTGATGTGGTCGAAGTCGACCGTGTCGCCGAACCCCGGCGTCTGGAACAGGTCCCGCGCGTACGCCCACAGGACCGGCATCTCGGTGAGCTTCTGGCGGTTGCACTTGAAGTGGCCGTGGTAGGCGGCGTCGAAGCGGACCAACGTGGTGAACAGCCGGACGTCGGCCTCGGTGATCGCGTCGCCGACCAGGTAGCGGCGGTCCGCCAAGCGCTCGGAAAGCCAGTCCAGGCGGGCGAAGAGCCTCTCGAAGGCCTCCTCGTACGCCTGCTGCGAGGTAGCAAAACCACAGCGGTAGACGCCGTTGTTGACATCGGCGTACACCACCGCGTTGACCGCGTCGATCTCCGCGCGCAGGTGCTCCGGGTAGAGCTGCGGTGCGCCGTCACGGTGGTACGCGGCCCATTCCGTAAACAGGTCGAGGGTGAGCTGCGGGTAGTCGTTGGTGACGACCTTGCGCTCGGCGACGTCCAGGACGGCAGGAACCGTGTAGCGGCCGGTGAACGCGGGATCGGCGGCCAGGTACGCCTCGGAAAGGAAGGAAATCCCGGTCACCGGGTCCACGCCCTGCGGGTCGAGGGTGAAGCGCCAGCCGCGCTCGTCGCGGATCGGGTCGACAACCCCCAGCGACAGCACGTCCTCCAGCCCCAGCAGGCGGCGGACGATCACCGACCGGTGCGCCCACGGGCAGGCCAGGCTCACCACCAGCCGGTACCGGTCCGGCTGCACCTTCCAACCGGACGAACCGTCCGCGGTGATCCGCTCAGTGAACCGGTTCGCCTGCCGCACCCACTCGCCCCGCGTCGAGGTCTCCGCCCCGAACTGTGCTTCGGCCATGCCCCCACCCTAGGCCCGGCGAGAACCCCAGTTTCAATCGAAACCGGGATTTCCCAGCAAATGGACGAGCACGGTCGACGGGATTCCCGCGCAGTTTCAATTGAAACTGCGGTCAGCCTGGTTCCAGATCGTGGAAGATTTCGGGTGGAGTCGGGCGCGGATAGGGTTGCGGGCGTGGATCTTGATATATCCGACCGCTAATTCCTCGTCACTGGTGCCAGCAAGGGGCTCGGCTTCGCCACCGCGCGGGCTCGCCGCCGACCTCACCGATCCCGCCACCCCGCGCCGCCTGACCGACTACGCGCGCGAGCAGTGCGGGCCGCTGGACGGACTGTTCGTCAGTCCGCGCTGATCAGCGACCGTGTGCGTTTCGCGGTGCTATGGAGTGCTATGGAGGCTGTTTCCAGGCTCGTCCCGCATGGCGGTGCGGGTAGCGCAACATCAGAGGCCGGCTGGAATTCAGCGATCACCGACCCATTTACGACCAAGTCTGCCGAAGCTAGGCCTTGACTTCGGCGACATGGCCAAACCGACATTCGGTGCAGCGGGCACGCGCTCACGCGAAATCGCCGCTCGCTGCTCGCTGCTCGCTGCTCGCTGAGCCTGCTCAGCCCGTTCGTCGGGCGAGGACGTCGGCGTGGCACGGCTTGGGCGCACACCAGCAGCCCAGCGCGCGCCCGCTCAACTCGCCCTCACGCAGCTTCGCGAGCAGGTTCGGCTGCTCGTCCAACCACTTCTCGTAGTGCCGGACCATCGCCTCGCGATCGACCTTGGCCTCCTTCAGGAACGGGCTGGCGAACTCCGAATCCGGCCAGTGGTGCCGCGGCCCGGCGTGCCCGACGTAGGTCAGCAGGCCACGCTCCTCCAGCCACGGCACCAGGTGCTTGTGCGGGCCGCCCTTGCGCACGTTGACCACGACGGCATGCCCGTCAAGCAGGGCATCCGCCCTCTCCCGCTCGTCATCGCTCCAACTGCTCGCCTCGTCCGGCAGCACTACCACCACCTCCGCCGCCCAGGGTGCCGCCCTAGGGCGCTGGGGACAATTCCGCGAGGATCAACGCCCAGTACTACCGGGGAATACGCTCCCGAACGGCTCACACGTCGGTGATGCGGAGGCCCGCATGGGCCTTGTACCGGCGGTTGATCGCGATCAGGTTCGCCGTGAACGCCTCCACCTGGTAGGCGTTGCGCAGGCGTCCGCCGTAGATGCCGCGCACGCCCGGAATCACGCCGGCCAACTCGCGGACCACGTCGGTGGCCTCGCGGTCGTCGCCGAGCACCAGCACGTCTAGGTCCACGTGGCTGACCGCGAGGTCCGCCAGGCTCACCGCGGAGACGTGGTGGAACGCCGCCGTCACCCGCGATTCCGGCAGCAGCTGCTCCGCCTGCTGCGCCGCGCTGCCCTCCGGCACCGGCAGCGCGTACGGGCCCAACTTGTCGAAGCCGAGCGGGTTGACGCAGTCGATCACGATCTTCCCGGCGAGCTCCGCTTGCAGGGACTTGAGCAGGTCCGCATGGCCCTCCCAAGGCACCGCGGCCAGCACGATGTCCGAGGCCGCGGCGCACCTGGCGTTGTCCTGGCCCGAAACGTCGCCACCAGCGATCCCGACGATCTCGGCCGCCGCCTGCTGGGCGCGCTTGGCATTGCGCGAGCCGATCACGATCTTCAGGCCCGCCTTCGCCCACCGGATCGCCAGCCCGCGCCCCTGCGCCCCGGTGCCGCCCAGCACCCCGACCGTCATCTCCCGCACCTCAGCCACACCGGGCCCCTTTCGTCTCCGCCGACCATGCGGGATCCACAATCGACCCGGAGACACGAATGCGCCATGGGGTGTGCGTCAAGCCACTTCGAACGCGACGTCGCGGCGCGCCGGGTCGGCCTCGACGAGCCGCACCGTGACCTGCTGGCCCTCGCCGAGCCCGGTACCGGTGCACCGCGCGATAACCGGCGGATCGGCCACGAACACCTCGCCCGCCGAACCGTTGGGCACGCGCAGCACCGTCGCGGCGAACTCCTCACCGATCCGCGACGCCAGCGACCAGGCCTGCGCCTGGGCGATGCAGGCGCGCTCCACCTGCCCGGCCATCCGGTCGGAGCTACCCATCGCCGACGGCAGCTCCGCCAACGCCGCCCGCACCCATTCCGGTACTTCCCGCTCCGATGCCACCGCCAGGCACACCTCGGCGCTGTAGCGGTCGACCAACCGGCGCAGCGGGGCCGTTACGTGCGCGTACGAGGCTCCGATGCCCGCATGGTTGGCCTTCGCAGGCGCCCCGTCGCCGAAGGCCGTGTAGCCCGCGCCGCGCAGCAGGCTGGTCGCCGCCACGTGCACGGCCAGCGCCTCCGGCTTGATCGGGTTGAGCCTCGCGAGCGCGGCCGCGGGTGGGGTGTCCACCGGCCAGTGCACGCCGAGCCTGGTCGCCGAACGGCGCAGCCCGGCGACCGTTTCCGGCTCCGGATCGGGCACCGTACGGAGCACACCGATCCCGGCCGACAGCATCATCTCCGCCGCGCACATGCCAGTGAGCAGGGAGATCTCCGCGTTCCACTCCTCGACCACGAGGCGCGGCCGCAGCACCAGCCGCCAGCCGCCCGCACCGTCGGATTCCACCTGCTGCTCAGGCAAGCCGAGTTCTATCGCGCCGCGAAGCACCGCCTGCTCCCGGCGCAGCCGCCCGACTTCGGGAAGCAGCGCGATCGACGGATGCGGGTCGCCGAGACGAAGGGAACCCTGCACTCCGTCGTAGTCCAGCTGCGCGACCGACCGCACCAGCGCCCGCCGGACATCAACGCGCACCGGCAGCCCGTCGGAATCCAGATCGATCGTCCACAGCACGGCCGCGCGCACCTGGTCCGGCAACAGGCTCGCGGCGTCTTCGGACAACCGCGTCGGGTGCAGCGGGACATTGCCGTCCGGCAGGTAGAGGGTCTGCCCGCGCCGCCGCGCCTCGACGTCCAGCGCGCCACCGGGCAGCACGAAAGCGGCGACATCGGCGATCGCGTAGTGGATGCGGAAGCCGCTGCGCCGACGGCGGACCAGCACCGCTTGGTCGAGGTCCTTGGAGCCGGGCGGGTCGACCGTCACCAGCGGCAGGTCGGTGGCGTCCACCCGCGCCCCGGTCGGCGCCGGCTGCGCGACGGTCTGCTCCACCTCGGCGAGCGCGGCGGTCGGGTAGTCGACGGGCAGCCCCAGCTCGGCGCGGATAGCCGAGAAGTCCAAACCCAGTTCCGGCCGAATCCGACCGGCCGGTAAGGCAGCGGCAACTCCGGTGCCACCCGATGAGATCCCCGCCGCCGCCACGAGCTCAGTCCTCGCGGTTCCAGCGCCGGTCGCCGTCATCGGCCGCTTTGGTCCGCTCCTCGGCTATCTCCAGCGCGCGAGCCGCGGTCTCCCGATCCGGGTACGGCCCCAGCCGCTCAGCAGCCCGGCAACCGGCCTTCGGCTCCACGTGCCGATGCTTCAAACAGAAGTACCAACTTCCGTCGCCCATGCCTCGAGCCTCGCACGACAGCGCGCACCTGTCACGCTCCGGGCCGCGACACGACCGGTATGTCCCAACCTCACCAAGCCGGTGGGGGCGGCGCGGCCGACATCGGCTGCTGGCCGCCGGGGTCCTGCCGCGGGATCGGGTCCAAGCAGGACACCAGCACCTGGTGGTTCTCCGGGTTGTCGATGCGGCGACCATCCCGCATCCGGTACTCCAGATCGCCGTTGTCTCCGACTTCCACAGTGCATCCGACCTCGGCGAGTTGGTCGTCGTCGAGGTCCACCAGGCGCTCGTAGCGGGACGGCACCACCCGGTACACGGGCCACTGCAGGTGCCCGAAGGCCTGGTGGAACTCCGCCAGCAGGTTGCTCATCTGCTGCTGCCACGGCAGCGGCATGGCCTCGGCCAGCGATCGCGGCAGCACCGCGTACCCGCCATCCACCCCGGGCAGGGGCTGCCGGGTCAGGTAGTCCCCGAGCGGCGTGCTCGATGCAGGCGGACGAGATGGCCGCGGAATCGGGTCCGGCGTGAACATGATCAACCCTTTCCGAAAGTCAGCAGACCGCCGCCATTCTTACCTACCGCGCACCTCCAGCGGCGGGAGCGGGCGCGCCCGGCGACGGCGTGTCGGCGGGCGCACCGGGCTCGCGCGGCGCGGTCCCAGCATGCGGGGCGGGCTCGCTCGTCGAGGGTCCGGCCCCGCTCGACGGCGCCGGATCGGCGGCCGGGCGGACCGCCGTGGGCAGCAACTGGCCGCCGTCCCACAACTTCGTCACCTCGACGGACTCGCCGGGCTGCGGCGCGTGCAGGACCTCGTTGTCGCCCAGGTACAGCGCCACGTGGTGGATTCCGTTCGGATCCCGACCGTAACCCCAGAACACGAGGTCACCGGGCTGCGCCTGAGCCAATGGGACGTGCACGCCACCCTGGAAATACTGGGCCTGCGAGTACTTCGGGATCTCCACCCCGGCCGCTTTCCAGGACTGCTGCGTCAAGCCCGAGCAGTCGAAGGCGTTCGGCCCCGCCGCGCCCCACACGTACGGCTTGCCGAGCTGGGTCTGGGCGTACTGGATCGCCTGGCTGGCCAGCACGCCAGCGCTGGGCAGGTCCTGGCAGGCGCTGATGCCCTCGACGTTGCCCTCCACGCTTACCAGGTGCGCGGCCATCGGCTCCCACTTGTGGTAGCGCAGCGGGAACGCCGACCGCTCCACCCGCTGGGCGGCGTCGCCCGGCCGCATCTCCTCCCAGCGAGGCACCGCGAGCAGCACGTCGTAGAACTTGTTGATCGCGTAGTCCACGTCGGTGACCTGCTGGACCGACCCCCATCCCATGGACGGCCGCATCTGAAAGATGCCCAGCGAGTCCCGGTCGCCGTGGAACACGTTGACCAGGTTCGACTCGGTCTTGCCCGCCTGGATCGCGATCTGCCAGGCCCGCGGCGGCAGGCCGCGCTGCTTGCCGATCTCGATGATGCGCTTGGAGATGGCGACCGATTCGTCGGACAGCGTCGCGGCGTCCCGCTCGCCGCGGCCCGCGCCATCGCCCCACGGCCCCAGGTCTGCGCTGCAGTTGGACCAACCCGCGCCGCGCCCACCGCTGCCGACCAGCACAGCGGTCACCGCGCCGACGCCGATCAGACCTGCGAAACCCGCGAGCACGACGAACGCAACCACGAGTTTCCGCATGTCAGTCTTCCTTGTCGTACTGGGCGACTCGCCAACCGGCCGGGGTCTTGTTCACGGTCACCGAGAGCGCGCCGATGTCGGTCGGCAACCGCACCACCATCGAGCCCGCGGTGGAGCTGACCGCGGTGGTCGCGCCGGTGATCACGTTGCCCGCGTTGCTCGGGTCCACCGACGCCATCTCGGTGAGGAACTCGTCCGTCGTGTAAGGGCGCAGCTTGTCCAGCCATTGCTGGCGGTCGGCGCCGACCGGGTGGTCCACCCACGCCTTGCCCCACTGTTCGACGACGGCCAGCCCGGCCGGGTCGGGGGCGACCGGCGTCGGGGCGGCCTGCGGCACCGAGATCGTCGGCGGCAACTTCGTCCGGGTCAGCGGCGGCACCACCGCCGAGTGCTGGGGCACCGAGGTGCGGGGGGCGGCCATGTTCTCCCTCGGCGGCGGCTCGGGCAGCAGGAAACCGACGGCAGTCGCCACCACGGCGAGCGCGATCACCGCAGTCGCCAGGTGCTTCGGCGAGCGCAACGGCCAGCCCCACAGCCTGCGGTACACCGCGGCCCGCCCGCGATGCGTCCGGATCGGCATCAGCTCACCCTCTTCCGCTCAGCCATCGGCTACCTCCAGCCCTCGGGAAGGCCGGTAGACCACGTAGACCGGGCGACCGGCCACGACCTCCATCTCCGCTCGGCGCGGTGCCGGTTGTTCCGGCGGTCCGGGGATGGGGGTACCGGCCGTGCGCGACGGGATCAGCACCGGATCTTCGTCCATTCCATCCCATTTGGCATCCGCCACCGGGTTGGTATCGACCACTCGGCTCGTGGTACGCGCCTCCGGCAGCGCCGCCGCTCCGCCCGGTCGGCGCGGCGCGCCTCCGGCGGGCAACGCGGTTCCCGCGCCCGCCGCCACTGCCGCCGGTGCGTCTCGGTCCAACCGCTGGGCGGTCGCCGCGACCGACATGTGCTGCGCCTCCGGCCGGCTCCGCCGGCGACCGCGCTGCGGCGTCGCGTACTCGTCGTCGGAATCCACGTCGCGCAACTGGTCCCAGAAGTTGCCGCCCTCTTCTTCCGACCGCCCGCGTCCACGGAACTTGGCGAACAGGCCCTGCGGGGCGCGCGGCATGGCGCGGCTGACGGTGCCCACCGACAGCTGAACCATCTGACCGATCCGCCGAACCGGCTTGGCGACCATTAGGAACACCACCGTCACCAGCGCGGCGAGCAGGATCTGGGTCAGCGCCGAGAATCCGCGCAGCGGGTCGAAGATCCAGGTCAGGATCAGGGTGTGCAGCCCGGCCAACGCCGAGATCATGACCACGTTGAGCACTGCTGCCCCGGCCACCCGGCCGATGACGCGCAGCACCTGGTGGTAGAGCAGCGCAACGAGCCCGATCAGCGGTCCTGCCAGGATCAGCACCCGCAGCAGCACTTGGGCGAGCAGGATCGTCGCCTTCGCCAGCAGCTGGAACGCCGCGTAGGACAGGCCCTGCACTAGCGCCAGCACCCCGCCGCCGACGCGGCTGCCGTCGACACCCTGGAAGTAGCCGTAGGAACTGCCCATCTTGCCGGCGACGTCCTCGAAAGCCTGCTTTTTCTGCTCCGGTGAACCGCCGTCGGCCCCGTCGTTGACCTCCTGCTTCGTCCACGCCTGCGCGCGCAGCAGATCCCGGCCGAGCTGCTGGGCCTGCGGGGAGTCGGGCGAGCCGAACTCGCCGCGCAGCCAGTTACGGTAGATGACCTGGTCGTGCAGCAACGTCGGCAGCGCGTTGGCCTCGTCGACGCCGACCTCCCGCAGGAAACCCGCCTGCACAGCCGATGTCCCGGTGATCACCACGTCGTCCAGTGCGTGCGTGTAGACCAGCGGCGTCAGGTAGGTCGCGGAGGCGAACCAGAGTCCCGCCAGCGCCCACATGCCCCGCTTTCCGATCGTGGCCAGGTCGCCCTGCCAGATGTAGCGGAACAGCACTATCGCCAGCACCAGCGCGACCAGGCCGAACCACGGGGTGAACACGCTGTCGTAGAGCGCGACGGTGCCGGTGGCGATGACATCGTCCAGCGGGTCCATCAGGTCGCCGTTGAGCAGCGCGTAGTGCAGGCCGTTGGTGGCGCCGACGAGGTTCTTGGCGATGTTGAACATCTCGTTGCCGAGCCACGTGTCGACCATTGCGTTCGGATTGGTCACGCCCTGCGGGCCGCAGCCGAGGTCGTAGGTGTGCCAGACCAGCCCTGCGTAGCCGACCTCGTCGTAGGCGCTGCCCGGGTTCCCAACGCCCATCGGCGCGGGATCCAGCGCTCCGACCATGCCCGAGCCCGGTCGCTCAGGGTTAGGCGCTTCCTTGCAGTCGAAGCCCTGACCCCAGGCCGGGGCGCCGATCAGCGCCTGGATCGCGATCAGCCCGGCTACGAGCGCGAACGCACGGCGCTTGGGTGCGGCGCGCAATTTCAATGGAAATCGAAGGTCCGATTTCCATTGAAATTGTGTTCGGGCCTCACGTCGCCCCCGAATCCGCAGGACCATGACGATCACCGCGGCGAGCACGGTCACCAGAACTGCGCCGCTCACCGCGCGTCTTCCCCACCCCGCTCGCCCGGCCGACCGGTCGAGCGCTCGCTGTCGTCATCGGTGTAGCCGATGCCGACCGTTTCGAGCTCGAATTCGTCGAACGATTCGAAGTCGTCCGCGTACTTCTCGGCGGAGCGTAGCGCCGGGACGCTGGAATCGGAGTTCGCGCCGTTGTCGACCGGCTGCAGGGCCCGGCGTTCGACGTGATCGTCGGCGGTCGGTGTGGTGTCCAGCGCGTCGCGCACGTGGTCCAGGTGCGGGCCAGAGAAGTCGATGCGGATCTTCTCCACCCCGCCGGCCCCGTCGCCGAAGATGAACTGGCGTGGCGCACGGTCCCGCTCGGTGGCGTTGCGGGCCGGGCCGGGGCGGCGGCCCAGCGCCGCCACCACCTGCTCGTACCCGGCACCGACGGGCACCTTGAGCAGCCGCAGCGCGTCGGCCTGCGCCTGCTCGTCGTCCAGCCGCCCGATGAACACCGAGTCCAGCAGGGAAACGAAGCCCTGGATGCGCAGGAAGTCCGCCGGGATCTGGCTGGACAGCAGGACTCGGACGTTCCACTTCCGGGAGTCGCGGGCAAACCGGTTCATCAGCACCCGGCCGGTCGGCACCTCGGAGAGGAAGAACGCCTCGTCGATCCACACGCCCTTGCGCTCGTTCTTGGGCCGCTCGTAGATCGACCGCTGCGTCAGCCAGGCGGCCAAGTTGAGCATCTCGACGCCAAGTGCCTCCGCGTCGGTCCAGTGCTCCCGGCCGACGCCGTCCTTCGGCAGCGTCAAGCCCGCCATGGTCAACACTGTGAGCCGGTCCTCGCGGCGCTCGGAGTACGGGTCGGCGTTGACCTCGGGGATCAGCAGCGACATCCGCTCCCGGATCTCGTCGAGGAAGTCGGCCACCACCACGGCGTGCTCGTGGTGTTCGCTCGCGTCGCGGCGCAGCGCCTCGAAGACCATGCCCGGGTGGGCGTCCGGCCGACCGCCGACGGCGCGGACCGCGCGCAGCAGCACGATCCGGGTCTGCGGCAGCCGCGCCACCTCGTACGGCAGCAGACCGGTCAGCACATCAAGCACCAGGCGGCGGCGGGTGGCCGCGGCCAGCGCGCGCTCGCGGCGCCAGCTGCGCTCCGGGTCTTCCTCGTCGACGAAGTGCTCCAGTTCCGGCTCGGCGACCACCCGGTATGGGTTGAGGATGCCGGGCTGGGCGTTGAGCAGGTTGATCGGCCGGGCATAGGGCCGCAGTTCGGGCAGCTCGCACAGCGCGGCCAGCGGACCGGACGGGTCCAGCAGCGTCCAGTGCGCCCCGGAGCGCAGCGTCTTGTAGACGGTGCCGCCGCCGAGGAAGGAGTTGTGCGTGGGGATGCACGTCTCCCCGGCCAGATACATGTGGTCCGCGTTATCCACCTGGACACAACGCACCGGAACAGATTCCACCGGCACTACATCGGCGATGTAGCGATAGCGATACGTGTCCCGAATGCTCGGATTGAGCCGCGCCAGCTTCCGCGAAAGCCGGAACACCTTGTCCGAGGTGGTGAACGAGATGATGTAGGCGGTCGGGGTGTGCGGATGCCGCCCCTTTACCTGCTTCCTGCGCAACCGAGCCTGATATCCCAGTCCCAGCACCAACTCGTGAACATCCCGAGCCAGTCGCTGGTTCGTCACGGAGAACTCGATGCCGCCCGACGGCTTGCAGTACCCATCCGTATCGAGCAGACCGGCGAGCAACGCGCGACGCTGCTCTTCGGACGCTCGTAGGTAGCCGACCGGGATGTGCTTGTTGCCCAGCAGCCCCATCCGCCGCAAATTCTGCTGCACCGCACCAGGCAAGCTGTAATCCCGTTGCGACCGACGATACCGGTACTCCTGGCCAGCAGCCTCGATCTCGTCGATGATCTCACGATCGAAGACCGTGATGGCCGCTTGGCGGGAGGTTCCGTCGCCGAGCCACGCCCCAAGAAGGTACGGCTCGACGGGCAAGTCGGCTTCCGGCAGGTCGAACGCCGCTGCGACCGGAACCGCGTGGTTTCGCTGCCTGCCTGAACTTAGCGTCGCAGCGATCTCTGCGGTCGTATGGATCGTGGGGCGCTGATTGACCTCCAGCGAGATCTCACCACGGCGCTGATGCCCGCGAACGAAACGCGAGTAGTAGACCGTGCCGTCGCTTCGGGCGTCAGGGGTACGCCGGTAAGTCCACACCTTCGTCGGCTGGCCACAGCCGCAGGCGCAGCTACCCGGAGGCGGTTGCGGGCTCGGCATCGTGGCAGCGGCCCGGCGGAGTCGTTCCGCTAGACGGTTCTGGGCCTTCCAGTCCTTCCTGGTCCGAGTCAGCCATTGATGCTGCGCGTCGGCGCGGATTACGGACCCATCCGAGAACACCACGTCATAACACGGACGATCGAGCAAAACGTCGGTTGCCGCGATCACACGAGTCGGCCGGCCATCCATTCCCAGCAGTTGGTCGCCGACCTTGACCTCACCCATCGTGGTCCAGCCAGTCGGCGTGGGCAGCGGGGTGTCCAGGGCTAGCGCCTTGCCCCCGCCCAGCCCGGCGACTATTGCGGTCAGGCCAGAGGCGTCGCGGATCTCCTGCGCCATCCACGGGTCCCAGGCCACCGGGCGGCGGGTCGCGGTGCAGGTCTCGCCGAGCAGGACGCCGCGCCGGTCACCGACCTCCGCGGTCGCCTGCGGCACCGCGGAAGCCGCCCAGACCACCGAGCCGCGACGCAGGTAGGCGCTGCTGGCCAGCGGCTCGCCGGGGATGAATTCGCGGGCCATCGCGTACTGCGCTTCCGGGTGCTCGATGGCGATCTTCGGCTTGTACAGGTCGAGGATCTGCTGCGCCAGCCGCAGCGCGTCCCGCTCGGTGGGGCCGGAAACCGCCAGCCGCCACCAGGACTTGACCCGGGTGGCCAGCGCGGTGAAGCCGGAGGTCATCTCGTCGTCGACCTCCAGCACCCGGCCCGCCTGCCGGGCCAGCGAGGTCGGCGGCTCCAGGCCGTGCTCCTCGGTGTAGTGCCGCACCTGGGAGCGCACCTTGTTCATCTGCCGCTGCAGTTCGCCGCCGACTTCTTCGGGGCGCCGCACGTAGATCCGCGCGGACCACTCGACGGGCGCGGGCAGCCGGTCGGAGTGCTGCACCCAAGGGTCGTCGATCTCTGGGATCTGCAGGCCGTGGGTCTGCCCGACGGTGAGCACCGCGAGGTGCCGGGTGACGCCCGCGTTCGAGCCGGTGCGGCCGCGCACCGTCACGGTCGGCGCGTACGGGTCCTGGTGCATGTCGGAGGCGTCGGTGAAGGACGCGAGGTCCTCCGGTTCCCACGGAGCGCCGGGCACCGCGGGCAGGTTGCGCGGCGCTGGCAGGCCCAGCGAGCACGAACGGTGCATCAGCCAGGAGATCTCCTCGGCGGTCACCGGACGCCCGTCCAGCCCGGCCGAGCCGATCACCTGGTCCAGGTGCTCGATCTCGCTGTCAAGTGCGACAAGTTCGGCGTCCACCGCTTCCGGGAACACCCGGCGCAGCAGCGGCGCGGCGCGTTCAACGGCGCGGTCCACCACGTTGCGGGTCTGTACCTGGACGCCCAGGTAGACCTCTTTCTCCGCCATGGAGCGGCCCATCAACTGCTGCTGCTCGCCGACCATGTAGTCGTCGAAGGACAGCGCACCGGGCGCGTCCGGCATGGGGTTGCGCGCGTTGTGCACGTGCGCCTCGGCCCACATCCGGATCGGGTAGGGCCGGTTCGTCACGCGCAGGTGCATCCAGCGGCCCTGCAACTCGGCGTACTGGCCGGCGATCGCGGCGATCAGGTCCTGGCGCTGCGAATCGGAGCGGAAGGACCAGCGCTGCGGCGAAAGCCGATACCAGGCGAACACGTCCTGGCCGGTGCGCAGCACGTGGCCATCGATCGACCGCACGGCGATGGACGGCGTGTAGTTCGGGATGGACTGGTCGTCGCCGGGTCCGCGGCCGCGTTTGCTCTGCTTGCCGCTGGCGCTGCGGACCTTGCCGTTCGAACCGCGGGGACCCGGAACCTGGTGCGTGTTGCGCTCACGGCCTCGCCGGCGACCGAACACCGCGAACCTCCTTGCTACGCGTGCGCCTGCTGGGAACCGTGCCTCGGGCCGCCGGCTGCATGGACCGGGCGGGCCGCTGCGGCTGCTGCGGGCGAACCCGCTTTGACTTCTTCCTGGGCCGAGGCCGCTGCGCCTTCACCCTGATCCGCGCCGCGCTGGCGGCGCCGCCCGAGCCGGACGTCTTCTCGCGGGGCGCGGTGAGCTCGCGGAGCCACATCACCAGCACCGCACCCAGCGGGCGTTCGTGCCCGATCCGGGAGCAAATGATCCGGGTGACGACGACCGTGATGACCACGGCCCATCCGGTGGAGAAGAAGCCGAAACCGATGTTCATCCGGCGCTCCACCGCGAGCACGACAAGGAACACCACGAGCCCCACGCCCCAGGCGACGTAGCGGGCCCGCCACGGGAAGGTCGCATTGGGGGGGCCGAGCCAGACCGCGTCGACCCGGTAGATCTCGTCGTCGGTCCGTATTCGCACGCCGGATCACCCGCCGCTGGTGCTGAACAGGCCAGCGATGAACGTGCCGATGTTGACGCCCGCCCCGTTGACGGCAAGACCGATGATCGCGAGCGCGACGATCACCCCGCCGACGCGGCGCATGACGCCCGCGTTGTCACCCTTGCCGCCGCCCAGCCACAGCAGCAGAATCGCGACGGTGAGCAGCAGCAGCGGCAGCAGGTTTTCGAGGATCCAGCCCTGAATGCCTCCCGTGCCCACCTTTGTCTGCTGCGCCAGTACGTCCAGTTGCGCCAGTGTTTCCAGCGGCATGGCGGTCATCTCTTTACCCCTGATTGCGCGGAGTGTCGTCGGGTCGGTACCTCAGCGTTCCGGGCCGGCCCCGGCACGCAGGTACGAGTAGAACATGACATGGTCACCAGAAGTAGTGGTTGCGAGTTCCGGTGTGGCGGAATCGATTGCGCGGAGCTGTCGCCTTCACGCCGGGAATAGGCCGTTCGGGCAAGCCGCTTTCGGCGCACCACCGGGAAAAAGGCGCTCACCAGGGCGGTTCTGGTCTGGATCAGTGTGGCTGTTCACCCGCTTGCGAGCCCCTTCGTAACACACCGTGCACGTTTCCGGTGAGCCAGTGGATTTCCGCACATCGCGTCATGATGCACCCGACCAGATCACGCGAATGTGAAATCGCGAGGCCGGATCGGAACAAGGTGATCTTGGCGCGCCAACTCAGGGTAGCGGTTCGGGTACAGCGACCGGCGGGCAGGGCCGTCCCCCGACGGAGACCTGCCCGGTGCACAGTGGACGATCCGCGGTTGCGGCGGAGGCCCGGAAAGCCGAACTGGAGCAGTCACTGGCTGGCCCAGTACGCGTAGGACTGGTAATCCGGATAGGGGCCGAGGAATTCCTGCAACGGGCCCAGTTCGATGGTCAGGGTCGAATCGGTGACCAGCTCGGCCGCGATCTCGAAGGTGGTCTCCACCCAGCCGCGCGGATCGGCGTCGAACTGCCAGATGCCCGCGACTTCCCCGTTCACCTCGACCTGGACAACCCGGGAACCGGTCTGCTCGACGGCCTCCGGCTCGGTCGCGTCGATGCGCGCCATGATCGTAAGCGGCTGGTGCGGGATCAGGTCGTGGAAGGTGAAGCTCTCGCCGCCGACGACGTGCCGGCCGCTGTCGACCACGTCGCCGCCGTCGGGTCCGGTGACCGTCTTCACGTGGGTATCCGGCTGGAAGCCCTGGTGCACCGGGATCACCTGGTAGTCGTGCCGTTCCTCGTCGCGCAAGTCGGCGACGTTGAGGCGGTCGCGGATCTGCCCGCTCGGCGCCTGAAACGGCTCGTCGCCGGAATCCAGCGCGGTCCAGTCGGCCTGGTAGATGGTCACCTTGTCGCAGGTCCGCGCCGCCTGGCAGGCCGACAACCCGCCGATCGTGGTGTGCGAGAAGGTCGGCGACTTCAACTCGAAGGTGATCAGCTCGCGGCCGAACAGGCCGCCCGCACCGAGGCCGTGCACGCTCCACGAGTCGAAGATGGCGAAGTAGTCCGGTCGCCGCTGCTGCGGAAGGTGCCGCAGTTCCTCGTAGAGGCTGCCGGCACCGTGCAGGTTCGGGGTGGCGAACCCGGTGGTGGCCAGCCCGATCAGGTCGACCACGTAGCGGTCCGAGAAGTAGGCGATCGCGCCGACGTCGTTGACCGCGACGCTCGCCCCGCGCGGCAGGTGCCCCTTGATCCAGTGGCTGATGGTCACCTGCTGGTCCCGGATCCCGGCGGCCTGCTGCGCCTGCCGCAGGCTCCACGCCGGCAATTGGGAGACGGTGAACAGCAAGGCCACCACGACCCCGCCGACCAGCACGGACCGCCGCGCACCGCCGGCGAACAGCTGCGCCACCGAGTGGATCCCGATGACGCCGAACAGCAGCAGGATCGGCATCAGCGGCTGCACGTAGCGCATGTGGTGGATGTCGGAGTACTCCAGCGTCGACACCGAGGCCAGCACCAGCACGACCCCGACCCCGGCGGCCAGCGCCAGGCCGCGCCATTGCGGGAACCGCCGGAACAGTCCGATCACGCCCGTCACCGCGAGCAGCAGCGCGCCGGGGAAGACGTAGTCCTGAGTGGACAGTCCAGTGAAAGCATCCAGGAAGATGCGGAAATTGCTGAGCACCTTGTCCGCGACTTCCAGCGGGTACACCGCCGGCATGTGCAGCAGCGACTTGGCCAGCACGCCGTTCTGCTCCGCCGAACCGGTCGCGGACCAGTAGTACAGGTACTGGGCTCCGGCGGCGTACACCGGCAGGCCTATCCAGAGGATCCGGCCGATCACGCGCGGCCCGGCCGCGCGGGTGCCGCGAGCGTGCGCGATCACGTGCCAGATCATCGCCAGGCCGAGCATCCCGGCGAACAGAAGTGCTTCGGTCCGGGTCAGCGCGGCCGCCACCGCGACCAGCGGGGTCCAGACGAACCGGCTCTGCGCGCGCTCGGTGGTGAACACCAGCAGCAGCGAGACGAGCAGGAAGGCGACGAACGCGATCTCCATGCCGCTGGTGGCGCCCCAGGCCAGCGGGCCGCTGAGCGCGACGAGCAGCCCAGCGAAGATGCCGACGTGTCGGCCGACGAGCCGGGTGCCGAGCCGGTAGGTGCCTGCGGCGGTCAACGCCAGGCACAGCGCGCCGAAGGTCATCGCGAAGGGCAGGAAGGCCGCGCCCTGGACGCCCAGCGCGTAGGCGCCGCCGAGGATCAGGACGTAGAGGAGGCTGCTCGCGCCGGTGCTGATCGGATCACCGGTGTTGTACTGCAGGAAATGACCGGTACCGATCTGGCGCGCGTACTGCAGGTGGATGTAGGCGTCGTCGACCGGGGGTATGAAGTTCCACTGGTTGTAGGCCAGGTTCACGACCAGGAACAACGCGCTGACGAGGAACGACAACCCGCCGATCGACCACGCGGCGGCATCCTGGAAGGGACGTCCGGCAGATCGCCAACCGCCCGCGACCGGCGCCGCGGCGGTCCGCTCGCCCGGGGTCTCGGCGGGTATCTCGTCGTGTTCGTCGGCGCTGGGCGCCACGAATCTCGTCATTCTGGCTCCGAAGGTGGATCAGCGCGTTTCAACGCGCGGGAAGAAGAAAGTTGCCGACCGGCGGCGGCGAAGATCGCGCGGCGTTGCGAGCTCCTGAGAAACCGATGCCTTCCCGGCGCCGATCGCCCCGACCTCAAGAACCCAACGACGTCACCCTCCGCAACTGAACACACACGCTGGGAAACCTCGCAAAACGCCCACCGTGCGCGCGAAGAGATTAGCCCGTCCGGCGCACCAAACGATCTCCGGGTCGATCATCAGACCACCACGACCAACACCGCACGAGCGCCCCGACGAAGCCCGACCCGCGAGTCCCCTACCCGGACGCAACCGGCTGTCGCCAATCGGCGCAATCACGTACCCGCACGGGCGGTCGGCACGTTCAGGCCGACGAAACCACTCAGGCAACGACCAAAGCGACAAGCAAAGCAACGCCCGCTCAAGACCACCTCAGCAGCGCCAGCCGCTCATCTGGCCCGTGCAGCGGCCACCACGACGAGCAGAGCGACGCGCTGCTCGAATCGCCGCTAGCGGCGAAGCCGCTCGGCCACCTAAGCAGCTCACACCGCTGCGGGGTTCTCAGACGTCCCCAGGCGAGGACAGCCCGGAAGCCACGTCCTAACCAGGCGGAGAGCCCGCAGACCAGGCGGCGTCCGCGAAACGAGCCTGCAAGCAAGAAGGGCGGATGAGTCGGCCTGTAAGCCGGATTCTGTTCTCGGGGGCCTTGCGGCCTTCCCGGTCGGTGACCATCCATCTGGGCCTGCCGTCGCCGACAGGCTCGTGCGGCCTACCCGCGGACCTCGGGCGAGCAACCCTCAAACGTCCGCGCAGACGCCTGGACGGCGTCCTCTTGGCCTTGCTCCGGGTGGGGTTTACCTAGCCACCCCGGTCACCCAGGGTGCTGGTGGTCTCTTACACCACCGT
This sequence comes from Saccharopolyspora sp. NPDC000995, assembly GCF_053599315.1. Lineage (NCBI taxonomy): Bacteria > Bacillati > Actinomycetota > Actinomycetes > Pseudonocardiales > Pseudonocardiaceae > Saccharopolyspora > Saccharopolyspora sp. NPDC000995. The sequence goes on along the minus strand of NZ_JBSFLZ010000079.1, from coordinate 244 downwards.
TTCACCCTTACCCGGCGAAAGTTCGCCGGGCGGTCTGTTTTCTGTGGCACTGTCCCGCGGGTCGCCCCGGGTTGCCGTTGGCAACCACCCTGCTCTTTGGAGTCCGGACTTTCCTCGACGAGATCGCTCCCGCCGCAGTCACCCAGCCGACTCATCCGCTGATCCGATTCTAGTCCGTGCACGCCTCCCGCGGCCCGGGTGGTCACCCGAGCAGGAGCGGGATGGCGATTTCGCGAAATCGCCA
>NZ_JBSFLZ010000078.1:0-34280 GCF_053599315.1 Saccharopolyspora sp. NPDC000995 | reverse complement strand
TTCAACCATAATACGTCATACGAGATGTCTATATTCTTGACTTGAGTTCAGAAGTGTGGACTTCCGATCTCACCGGGCCGTTGTGCACGAACTTCTCAGCGGCTGCCGTTCTCGCGGGCTCGTGCCCGGACGTTGCGGACCGCGTTGATCAGGAACGCCGTGAAGATGATCGCCGCGATTCCCGCTCCCGCACCACCGAGGGCGATGATCAGGGCCGGGAAGTCCTTCTGCGGGATGACATCCGCGTCCAGCTTCGTCGGCTTCGGCGGCGGCGCCGCCACACCCCACTCAGCGGGCACCACGTCGTCCAGCGCCGCAGCCGGGTCGACCACGCCGTAGCCGACGATGTCGTTGTGCCCGTTGATACCGCCTGGGTGCAGCGCCGTCTGCTTGATCCGATCCATGATCTGCCCGGCGGTCAGCGGCCGGTTCTCGCGCTCGTACTTCTGCTTGATCAGCACGGCTAGGCCGGACACGTACGGCGCGGCGAAGCTGGTGCCCTGGATCGGACCCAGCTGGCCGCTGTCGCCGGTGGCGATCTGGCTGGCCAGCCCGGTGGCGCCGACACCCGGGTCGAGGGCGATCAGGTTCTCGCCCGGCGCGGCCACGTCGACCCACGGGCCCGGCACGGTGAACTCCGACGGCGCACCCGCTTGGTTCACCGAGGCGACGGTGAGCACGTAGTCGTCGAACCAGGCCGGCAGCACCGCGGTCGTCGGGCTTCCGGCCGCGTTCTTCTGGCAGGACTCGCCGACGTTCCCGGCCGCGACGACCACCACGACCCCGGCGTTGTAGGCGTCCTTGACTGCATTGTGCAGTTCTTGGTTGCCGTAGTCGTTGTAGTTGCTGGCCTGCGCGATCGGCTGGCACGACGACTGCGAGATGTTGATGACGCTGGCACCGCGGTCCACCGCGATGTTGATCGCTTGCGCCATCGTCTGGGTGTTGCCGATCGTGGCGTTGTTGCCGTCGCTGACGAACAGCTTCGAGGACTGGCGGATGGACAGGATCCGGGCATCCGGTGCGACACCGACATAACCGGTCTGGCCTGTCTGGTCCTGGCCTGCCGCGATGATTCCCGCAACGATCGTGCCGTGTCCGTCGCAGTCCTTGTCTCCGCCGCCGTCCGGGACGCTGCTCCCACCGTCCTGAACCTTGCCCTGAAGCCTCGGATGCGCGGCGTTCACGCCAGTGTCGATGACGGCCACCGTCTGCCCGGCACCGCGCAGACCCTGGTCGTGGGCCTGCTCGAAGCCGAGAACCAACTGGCTCCACGGCTTCTCCTCGATCACGGAGTTGCCGGAGTTGCCCCGCATGCAGCCTTGCTTCTGCGGGTAGGTGAACCGGTCCAGCGAGTGACTGGCCTTTTTGGACGGATCCAGCTGCGGCGGACCGACGGTCTGCGCGACCGCGGGTGCGGTGGGTCCGCCCAGCGCGAACGTGCCCACCGCGGCGAGCAGCGCGAATCCACGCAGCCCGCCGCGGGAGCGGAAGATCCTAGAGCGCATCACGCCGCCCCTCAGAAGAAGTTCATGTTGAGGTCGCGGATGTACATGTAGAGGTCCATGGCGGCCAGCGCCAGCGGCAGCACCAGCGCGATCAGGACCGCTTCCAGGATGTCCACCGTGCGGCGCTGCACCGGCGAGAACCGGCGGTTCGGGAACACCACGCCGAAGATGATCGCCAGGATGCCGAGCAGCAGCAGCGGCGGGAACACCCAAGCCACCGCCAGCGACCACTGCGCGACCTGCACCAGCAGGCCGATGGTGACGCCCAGGGACGACAGCAGACCGCTCAGCAGCAGCGCGATCGCCTGGCTGCCGTTGGCGTAGTTGCGGCCGCGCAGCAGCAGGACTGCCGAGACGACGATCGCGAACACCGCGCCCCAGATGCTGGCCGCGGCCGCGAGGATCGAGCCGAGCGCCGCTACCACGCCGCAGCCGATGATCAGGCCCGTCATGTACTGGTGCGCCAGGCCGGTCTGCCGCTCGATCATGCGGTAGTCCGGGAAGCCGGTGTCTTCCTTGAGGTCCTCGGCGCTGCCCGGCACGTGCGGCAATGGCAGCTTTGCGAGCTGGATGGTGATGCGCGGCAGCAGCGAGATGCCGGCCAGGCCGACGGCCGCGGCGCCCGCGGCGATACCCGCGGTGCTGGCGCCGGGCACCAGCGTCGCGACGAGGAAGCCGATGGTGCCGAACGCCGCCGCCGTGGCGGCCGCGATGAATGTCACGATGCCCGCGCCGATCACCATGATCGACACCGATGCGTTGATCAGCGTCAACGCGCAAGCCAGCAACAGCCTCGGTTCGAGGGCGTTGCCCGGCACGATGTTGAAGCCCGTGACGAACGCCATCGGCAGCCCACCCGCGGCGGCGATCACCGTGCCGGTGGTGGGCGCCGCGTAGGCGCGGGTCACGATCGAGCCGACGCCGGTCGCGAAGATCGCCACCACGACCGCCGTCACGGCGGCCACGATCTGGTAGACGATCGGCGCCGTGCCCTCCAGTTCGGGGTGCAGCAGCCCGGCTGGGCCCGCCAACCCCAATGCGACGGCCGCGCCGATGAGCGCCAGCGCGCCGGCCGCGTGCCCGATCTTGGCCGCGGTTTCCTTGGTCCACGGCCGGTAGCTGCCCGGTTCCGCTTCCGCGAGCGCGTCGACGACGTCGTCGTACAGCGGCGGCGGCGGGTCGTCCGACCGGCGCCGCAACTGCAACATGTCGCCGTCGACGATTCCCTGCGAGGACAGCGTCTGACTCGGGTCGAGGGGCTGGCTCTCCCCGAGCTTGGCCAGGCACCAGCCGCCGTGCCGAGAACCGCCATCCGGGGTGATCCCGCGGGCCATGTCCAGCACCATCGGCAAAAGGTCTGCTACCGCCACGTCTGCGGGAAGCGCCAGGTCGATACGAGTTGTAGGCGCCACCACCGTCACGCGGCTGAACACCGTGGTCCCGGTCGCCACTTGGGCCCCCTACTCCCTTAGGTTGATTGCCTTGCATTCATTTGTGTCTTGGGCTCGATCCAACCAAGGCCGGTTTTTCTCGTGAAACCGGCCCGCCCGGTCGAAGAGCGCCCCTAGTATGGCCACACCGACCGTCGGCGGGGGCAGGTTTGGTGCAACTCGTGCCAACTACTTCATATCTGGTTGGTCACGCCCGAGTCCCACCCCGCCGCAGGCGGTGCCGCGCCGGTACAGAATGCTGGCTGCGACATTCGAGAGCACGTTTGACACGGAAAGGTTGTTGCGTCCGGTGAGCACGCTGCAGTTCAAGCGAACGCCACGCCTGGCCGCTCCCAGGCCACCGGGCGGGGAGGTGCACCTCGAACCACCGCCGGAGATTCCGCGGACCATTCCGGGCAACATCGTCCAGAAGGTCCTGCCGGGCATCATGATCGTCGCCTCGCTGGGAATGATGGTCTTCATGCTCCAGCGGGCCAAGGACAACCCGATGATGATGATGATGCCGGCGATGATGCTCATCTCAACTTTCGGGATGATGGCCGGCGGCGGCAAGGAAGGCAGCCAGAAGAAGGCTGAGATGAACGAGGACCGCAAGGACTACCTGCGGTACCTCGGGCAGATGCGCGACCGCGCGCGGGAGGCCGCCGACGAGCAGCGGCTGGCCCGGGAGTGGGTGCACCCCGACCCGCAAACCCTGTGGTCCCTGGCCGCCGGCAGCCGGCGGATGTGGGAGCGACGCCCCAACGACAACGACTTCTGCCAGGTCCGGGTGGGTCGCGGTTCGCAGCGGCTGGAAACCCGCCTGGTGCCACCGCAAACCGGCCCGGTCGACGAGCTGGAGCCGATCACCACGCTGGCGCTGCGCCGCTTCGTGCGCGCGCACTCGCTGGTGCCGGACCTGCCGATCGCCACCTCGCTGCGCGGTTTCGCCGCGGTCGGCCTGCAGGGCGACCGGGACGTGGTGCGCGGCCTGGCCCGCGCGATCGTGTGCCAGCTGGCCGCCTTCCACACCCCCGACGACGTGATGATCGCGGTCGCCAGCAGCGGCCGCGCGCGCACGGAGTGGGACTGGGTGAAGTGGCTTCCGCACGCCCAACACCCGACCGAGACCGACGGCATCGGCCCGATGCGGCTGATGGCCGGTTCGCTCGGGGCCCTGGAGCAGATGCTCGCCGAGCAGCTGGCGGACCGGGCGCGGTTCCAGCGCAACGCCGCGCCGCCGGAGGGCCAGCCGCACATCGTGATCATCCTCGATGACGCCGAGATCACCCGCGAAGAGGCGCTCTACGTCGAAGGCGGACTGGCCGGGGTCACCATGATCGACCTGTCCGACCTGCTCGGGCAGCTCACCGCGCGCCGCGGCATGCGGATGGTCGTGGAGGAGGACCGGATCGGTGCCCGCGGCGGGTCCGGTGTGGAATGGTTCGGCAAGCCGGACACGCTGAGCACGGAGGAAGCCACCTCGCTGGCCCGCCAGCTTGCGCCGTACCGGGTGGCCGGCGGAGTTTCGGCATCCGACGCCGACAGCGGCGGCTACGAGCCGCTGACCACGCCGCTGAACTACATCGAGCAGCTGGGGTTGGCCGGTGACGTGGTCACCTTCGACCTCAACGAGGCATGGCGGCCGCGGTCCCGAGACGACCTGTACCGCGTCGCGATCGGCCCCGGCGAGCAGGGCGAAATCGTCCACCTGGACATCAAGGAAACCGCCTCCGGCGGCATGGGCCCGCACGGGCTGTGCATCGGTTCGACCGGTTCCGGTAAGTCCGAGTTCCTGCGCACCATCGTGCTGGGCCTGATGGCCACCCACTCGTCGTCGATGCTCAACTTCGTGGTCGTCGACTTCAAGGGCGGTGCGACCTTCAACGGGTTCGAGCCGGCGCCGCACGTTTCGGCGAGCATCTCGAACCTGGAGGGCGACGGCTCTCTGATTGACCGCATGCAGGACGCGCTGGCCGGTGAGATGAACCGCCGCCAGGAGGTCCTGAACAAGGCAGGCGCGAAGAACGTCTGGGACTACCGGAAGATGGGCGAGGCCGGCGACGAACGTTGCCAGGAGCCGCTGCCCGCGCTGTTCGTGGTCATCGACGAGTTCTCCGAGCTGCTGTCGCAGCAGCCTGATTTCGCCGAGCTGTTCGTGATGATCGGTCGACTGGGTCGTTCGCTGCAGGTCCACCTGCTGCTGGCTTCCCAGCGACTGGAAGAGGGCAAGCTGCGCGGTCTGGACACGCACTTGTCGTACCGGATCGGTCTGAAGACCTTCAACGCGGCGGACTCCCGCGCGGCGATCGGTGTTCCCGACGCGGCCGACCTGCCCGCCACCGGTGGTCACGGGTACCTGAAACACCCCAACGGCATGGAGCGGTTCCGCGCCGCGTTCGTGTCCGGCCACATGCACCAGACCAGTGGCCGCCGCCCGACGCTGAAGGGCGGCGCGTCGCCGGTCACCGGCGACAAGATGCCGCGAAAGTTCATCCCGGACTACATCGAGAAGCCACCGGAACCGGAGAAGCCGGTCGTCGAGGAGGTCAAGGAGCAGAAGAGCGACCTCGACCCGACGGACTTCCAGATCATCATCGACAAGATTCGCGGGCAGGGCCCGCCGGCGCACGCGGTGTGGCTGCCGCCGCTGGACACACCGCCCACTTTGGACGCCCTGCTGCCGCCGCTGCAGCAGACAGACGACCGCGGCTACACGGCGGCGGGCTTCGCGGGTAGCGGCCGCCTGCAGTTCCCGGTGGGTCTGATCGACGTGCCGTACCACCAGCGGCAGGACCCGATGACTCTGGACTTCAGCGGTCAGGGCGGTCACGGCGCGATCGTCGGCGGTGTCGGTGCGGGCAAGTCGAACACGGTTCGAGCGATGATCGCATCGATGGCGCTGACCCACACGCCGCGGGAGGTGCAGTTCTACTGCATCGACCTAGGTGGTGGTTCGATCTCCGCGCTGCGGGGCCTGCCGCACATGGGTGGTTACGGCACGAGGCGCGACCAGGACACGGTTCGGCGGACGATCGCGGAGCTCAAGACGATGCTGGCCGAGCGGGAAGCGCGGTTCCAGCAGCACGGCGTCGAAGGCATGAACGACTACCGCAACCGCAAGCGGCGCGGTGAGTTCGAGGACGACCCGTTCGGCGATGCATTCCTGATCATCGACGGATGGCGGACGTTCCGCGAGGAGTTCGAGTCGCTCGAGCAGGACGTGCTGAACCTGGCGGCCAACGGCCTGGCCTACGGCGTGCACTTGTTCGTCACCGCCGCGCGTTGGGCTGAGATCCGCCCGGCGATGAAGGACCTGATGCAGACCCGCATCGAGCTGCGGCTCGGTGACCCGAGCGAGTCGGAGATCGACCGCAAGTTCGCGGTGAAGGTCCCGCAGGGCCGCCCGGGGCGCGGTATGCACGGCAGCAAGCTGCACTTCCTGACCGCCCTGCCCCGTGTGGACAGCGAGACCATCGGTGACCGCGTCGAGGCTGAGCACGAGCAGGTCAAGCGGGAGATCGACGAGGGCAAGCCGGTCCGCGCGCCCCGCCTGGGCTGGGAGCTCTACAACGACGACGTCTCCGACGGTGTCGCTGACTTCGTCAACCGGGTCAAGAGTTCTTGGAAGGGGCGTCCGGCGCCGCAGGTCCGCCTGTTGCCGGAGATGCTGCCGTACCAGCAGTTGCCGCGTCCGGAGCAGCAGCCGAAGCCGAAGCTGGTGCCGATCGGCATCAACGAGGACGGCCTGCACCCGGTGTACCTGGACTTCAACGCCGAGCCGAACTTCTACGCGTTCGGTGAGCGGGAGTCGGGCAAGACGGCGCTGCTGCGCACGGTCGTCCGCGGTATCACCGAGCGGTACACGCCGAAGGAAGCGCTGATCCTGCTGGTCGACTACCGGCGCACGATGCTCGGGTTCCTCAACACCGGGCACCTGCTGGAGTACGCGGTCGGTGCGGACCAGTTGAAGGGCAACGTCAAGGACATCGCGGCGTCGTTGAAGAAGCGGCTGCCCGGCCCGGATGTGACGCAGGAGCAGTTGAAGGACCGCTCTTGGTGGAAGGGCCCGGAGCTGTTCGTCATCGTCGACGACTACGAGCTGGTCGCACCGCAGGGCAACAACCCGCTGGCGCCGCTGGCGGAGTTCGTGCCGGTGTCCAACGACGTGGGTCTGCACATCGTGCTGGCGCGCAACTCCGGCGGCGGCAGCAAGTCCTTGTACGAGCCGATCATCGGCAAGATGCGCGAGACGTCGGCGCCTGGTCTGGCGATGAGCGCGAACAAGGACGACGGTCAGCTGGTAGCCAACATCAGGTCGCGGCCGCTGCCGCCTGGTCGAGGCACGCTGGTCAGCCGTAGCTTGCGCGGCGGTCCGCAGATGATCCAGACGGCTTTCATCCAGCCGGAGTGATCCGACGGGACAACGCGAAAAGCCTCCCCTGCCTCGGCGGGGGAGGCTTCTTGTTGTACGGGTGGTCCTGACCCTGCTGGCTAATTCCGCGAGGGGCTGGTTTCACCGCGGGAGTGGTCCGGTTCTGCCTCGCCAACCGGTGTGCGGTGGACGGCCTGTTCGCATCGGTAGACGACACGAACGGTCCGTTCGCCCCGTTCATCCGATGTGAGGCCCGCCTCGCGTCCACCCCCCGCCCGAAACGGCGGAACCTGCAATCCCGGCGACCGCATGACCGTATCGGCGCCCGGTCGCGGTGGAGGTCGAGGAAGGCCGCCGCACCGACCCGCTCCGGGTGATTTTTCGAGGTGAGGGCACCCTTGAGCGGCATAGTTGCTCAAGGGTGCCCTCACCTCTCACCTGGTGGTGCGGTTCGGCGAACGCGTCGAGCTGAATCCAGAACATCGCCACTGCTTCTTTCGCTGGGGGCGCGGACGATTCCGCGCGAAATCGCGCTTTCGGTGGGGAGCGTTCGTCGACGGCGCGAAATCGCCACCGCCTCTGGCGGGGATCGGCGCGGCGGGAATGCGTCGGCGGCGCGTGCGGAGTCTCGCGGAACTGGTCCACTTCGGATGGTTGGAATTGCACTGCTGACGCCGGTAAGTGGCCGGCGGAGATGGCCGATTCGGCTCGCCGAGCAGGACTTCACCGCTGGGTCGCGTCGCGGGGGGTCGGGCGCGGTGAGGCACACCCGCGCCCCGGCCAATTGGCGCGGGGCCCCTCACCCCGTTCGGATGGCAACAATCCGTGACAGGTGGTCGCGTTGATCACCCGGTCAGGGGCAGACTGTTGGTGCGCTCGCACCCTTAACCTCTAGGGTGCTCGGGGGGAGTCGGCGCGCCGAGAAATCGGCGGTCGGACGACAGACGTCGCCGGAAAAGGCGCTTCGGCGACGGTGAAGGAGTTCTGGGTGTCCCTGCACGTCTCGATCGACTTCGGCACGTCGAGCACATGCACGGTGGTGTCCGTCGGCGGTGCCGAACCGCAGGTGGTGGTGATAGATGGGCAGCCGCTGGTCCCGTCCGCGGTCTTCGCGGCGGCGGACGGCACGCTGTTCGTCGGGCACGAGGCCGAACGCCAGGCCGCAGTCGACCCAGCACGTTTCGAGCCACACCCGAAGCGCCGCATCGACGAAGGCGAGCTGCTGCTAGGCAGCAGCGTGCTGAAGGTCGTCGACGTGATCCGCGCCGTGCTGCAGCGCGCGGTCGGCGAGGCCCGCCGCTTCGCCGGCGGCGCGGCCGTGGATCTACTGGTGCTGACCCACCCCGCGGACTGGGGCGCGATGCGCACCGCCGAGCTGCGCAAGGCCGCCACCGGACTGGGCAAGGAACTGGTCATGGTGCCGGAACCCGTTGCGGCGGCGGTGTTCCACTCCTCCGGTCACGGCCTCCCCGACGGCGGCGCGCTGGCGGTGCTCGACCTCGGCGGTGGCACGGTGGACGCCAGCGTGGTGTGCAAGCAGGGCTCGTCGTTCCAGGTACTGGCCACCCGCGGCGAACCAAACTTCGGCGGTGCAGACATCGACCAGGCGCTGCTGGACCACATCGGCAGGCTCGTTTCCGCCACCGATCCCGAGGCGTGGCGCAGGCTAGTCGAGGGCCGCGACATGGCCGATCGCCGACGCCGCCGGGTGCTGCGGCAGGACGTCCGCGGTGCCAAGGAGACCCTGTCCCGGCACACCTACACCGACGTCCCGTTGCCGCCGCCGTTCTCGGACGCGCACGTCACCCGCGTCGACTTGGAGGCACTGATCGCCGGGCCGTTGGGCAAGGCCGCCGACCTGGTACTGGCCACCCTGCGCGAGGGCAAGGTGCAACGGCAGCAGTTGGCCGGCGTGTTCCTTGTCGGCGGATCGAGCAGGATCCCGATGGTGGCGCGGCTGATCCACGAGCGCACTGGCGTGGTGCCGACCACTTTGGACCAGCCCGAAACCGTGGTGGCGCGCGGCGCGCTCAGGGCGGTGCGGCTGGATCCGGACCGCAGCGGCGGACTGGCGCCCGCCGGTGCCTGGGCGGGCGCATCGACGGTGCGCGCCTATCCGGTACCCGGCCCGCCCCCGGTCGGCTCCGCGAGCGTCTCCCCGATCGGCGCCGGTGTGACCGCGGGCGACTCGCTCAGCGGTGCCCGGACCGTCGTCATCGGCGGCAGCGATCAGACGATGCCGGTCACGCGCAGGCCCAGCCGGAAGAAGCGCAAGCTGCCGTGGCTGATCGGTGCCGGCGCGGCCATCGTGGTGGCCGTCGGCGTGGTCCTGACCCTGGTCATCACCAGCAGCGGCCAGCCGCAGGCCGAAGGAGGCGGCCCGGCCCGGCGGGCCGCGCAGTACGACTACGAGTTCTCCTACCCTGGCGACTGGAAGCAGATCGGCGGCGACCCGAAGAACTGGCAGACGCTGATCGCCCCGGAGGACGCCGCGCAGGATTCGGTTATCGCGGTCAACGAGGGGAAGCTCGACTTCGACACCGACACCGACCGGAACCGGGCGGTTCAGCAACTGCTCAGTGACTACCAGCAAAAGGTCGCGGCCGGCGAACCGTTCTCCTTGTTCAACCCGTCCACCAGTTTCGCCGGTCGGGACGTGGTGTACTACCGGCAACAAATGCCGGACGCGACGGTCGAGTGGTACGTGCTGCACCGAGGACAATTCCGGGTTCTCGTCGGCTGCAAGTACGGCTCGGTCGGCAAGGACGACGTGGTCCGCGCTTGCGAACAGGTCGTCGGTTCCATCAAGGTCCGTTGAACCGGCGGTGAATTCGCCGCGGTGGAATGGATTTCGCGCGGCCCTCGGACAGGGAGACATTGCCATGGCAGATCCAGCGGATTCCGTCCGCAAATTCCGCGCCGAACTCGCCGATGCGGTGGGCCGCAGTCGGCGGGCCCGCGACGAGGCGCACCACCGCGCCGATGATTTCCGAAGGCACACAAGGGAACTCGCGAAGCACGTGGTGACGGGCAGCTGCGCCGCCGAATCCGCGCAGCGGGCGGTGGCGATCGACTACCGCAGCCGGGCGGGCCTGGAAGTTCCCGAGTTCTCGGCAATTGAGTCGAATGTGCGCCCGGACACCGCCGCGAACGAGTCGACGGCCGGGAAATCGCAAGAGCAAACGCCTTCCGACGGCAGTGATCTCGACTTTTCGCAAGCGCGAATCATGCGATGACCTGCGGGTTCCGCGCCCGGCGTTTACATCAGCAACGGGTTGCGCAGAAATCTAGGACAACGTGGAACCGAACATGGCAATGTCTGCGTCGCAGGTTCATCCGAACTTGATGACGAGTTTGAAGGGGGTCATCCAGAGATGGCTGGAATTGGTGCAGACGTCGAGGCGATCGAGAAGGCGTCGCAGGACATCGACGAGGCTCGCAACGCCGTCGAGCAGGCGCTCCAGCAGCTGAGCGGCCAGCTGGAGGGGCCGGTCGCGAACTGGAAGGGCGCGGCCGCGGACGTGTTCCGCAAGCTGATGGGCTCCTACGAAGAAAGCGGCAAGAAGATCCTGCAGAAGCTCGACGAGCTGGGCCAGAACGTGCAGAGCTCCGGTGCGGACTACGCCCAGGTCCAGGAGGAGCAGGCCCAGGAGATCTCCAAGATCACGGCGATGCTCGACGGCTGAGCCGCACTTCGAAAAGTCGTACGCTCCGAATTCTTGACCATAGGTATTTGAGGGGATAAGCAATGAGCGAGATTGCAGTCAACTTCGCCGAGCTGCAGCAGGCCTCGGACGACCTGCAGGCTGCGGCCCAGAAGATCCAGGGTGAGCTGGACGACCTGGAGGGCAAGATCCAGAAGCTCGTCTCCACCTGGGAGGGCGAGGCCGTGGCCGCGTACCAGGATGCCCAGAAGTCCTGGGACGAGGAAGCGGCTCGCATGCAGGAGACCGCCGCGAAGATGGGCATGGCCGTTGGGGCCGCCAACGAGTCCTTCCAGGCCGGTGAGAAGAAGAACGCCGGTCGCTTCGGTGGCTGATCCCACCCGCTGAACAGCGATCTGCGGCCCCGGCGAGCGCCGGGGCCGCAACGCTGTCCGGGGTCGCGCGGGTACCGCCCCCGGCATTCGCTATCCTAGTTCCGGCGATCTGCCAGGTCAGAAACCTCCGAGCAATTACTGAGGACCCGTTTTGACCGGGCCGGAAGCCACCAAGTACCCTCATTCTTTGTTGTGCGGTGCGCGGCTGCAGTTCGCGCCAGTGAATCGGGCCTCTCGGGGATCGCGGTCACGGCGGCGGAACTGGCGGACGTGCCGGTTCCCGGGAGAATTCCTGCGGGAACCGACCGGCGTGATCGAGACGGGCTCCGCACTGACGATTCCGACGCGAACGACGACGAGGTAGATCCGTGCGCACGTACAGCCCGAAGCCCGGCGAGGTGACCCGCGCCTGGCATGTGATCGACGCCGAGGATGTGGTGCTCGGCCGGTTGGCAACTCAGGCCGCGACGCTGCTGCGCGGCAAGCACAAGCCGACCTACGCGCCGCACATCGACACCGGCGACTTCGTCGTCGTCGTCAACGCCGAGAAGGTGGCCCTCACCGGTAACAAGCGCACCCAGGCGTTCCAGTACCGGCACAGCGGCTATCCCGGTGGTCTGCGCAAGCAGTCCTTCGGCGAGGTGCTCGAGAAGCACCCCGAGCGGCTGCTCGAAAAGGCGATCAAGGGCATGCTGCCGAAGAACAAGCTCGGCCGCGCCATGGGCAAGAAGCTCAAGGTCTACGCCGGCCCGGAGCACCCCCACCAGGCCCAGAACCCGCAGCCGTTCGAGATCAACGCGAAGGTCGAGAAGTGACTGACGAACTTCAGCAGGAAGAGAACGTGACCCCGGAGGAGACCGCCGAGGTCGAGGAGACCGCCGAGGTCGAGCAGACCGCCGAGGTCGAGGAGACCGCCGAGGCGGCTGCCCCGGCTCCGATCCCGGTGCCGACCGGCCGTCCGGTGCAGACCGTGGGGCGCCGCAAGGAAGCCGTCGTCCGGGTCCGGCTGGTGCCGGGCAACGGCGGCTTCAAGCTCAACGGCAAGAGCCTCGAGCAGTACTTCCCGAACAAGGTGCACCAGCAGCTGATCAAGGAGCCGCTGGTCACCGTCGAGCGTGTGGAGAGCTTCGACGTGCTGGCCACCCTGCGTGGTGGCGGCCCGTCCGGCCAAGCCGGTGCGCTGCGCATGGCGATCGCCCGTGCGCTGGTGGCCTACGAGGCCGAAGACCGCCCGGCGCTGAAGAAGGCCGGCATGCTCACCCGTGACGCGCGGGAGAAGGAGCGCAAGAAGTACGGTCTCAAGAAGGCCCGCAAGGCGCCGCAGTACAGCAAGCGCTGACGCGAACTTCATCCGATCTGCGGGAGCAGTCATCAGTCCACTGCGGACGGGACTGCTCCCGCAGTCGTATGCGCCGGTCTACCGACTCGCGCCGCGTTGGTGTCAAAATCACCACGCCCGCAGGCGGTTGCCACGCCCGCGTGGGATAAACGGCTTCGCCGCTGAAAAGACAACAACCCGACGTGGCGCGTCCGATCTCGCGCCCCGCGGAGTTTTCCGCGTCACACGAGGAGGACGTGCTGCTGATGGCTCGGTTGTTCGGCACCGACGGGGTGCGCGGGTTGGCCAACGCGGATCTGACGCCGGAGCTGGCGATGTCGGTGGCCGCAGCGGCCGCGCGGGTGCTCTACGACCGGGACGATTCGCAGCGCCGAGTGGCGTTGGTCGGCCGCGATCCACGCGCCAGCGGCGAGATGCTGGAGGCCGCGGTCACGGCGGGCCTGACCTCGGCCGGTGCCGACGTGCTGCGGGTCGGCGTGCTGCCCACCCCGGCGGTGGCGCACCTGGTCGCGGAGCTGGGCGCGGACCTCGGCGTGATGATCTCCGCCTCGCACAACCCGATGCCGGACAACGGGGTCAAGCTCTTCGCGGCTGGCGGGCACAAGCTCCCGGACGCAGTCGAGGACGAGATCGAGGCTCGCCTGACCGAGCAGGTCGACCGGCCCACCGGGGCCCACGTCGGCCGCGTCCACGACGTCCCCGACGCGGTGCGGCGTTACGTCGATCACCTGCTGACCGCGGCTCCGCAGTCGCTCGACCGGCTGAAGGTCGTCGTGGACTGCGCCAACGGCGCGGCCTCGGTCGCCGCTGCGGAGGCTTACCGCCGGGCGGGCGCCGAGGTGATCGCGATCCACGCCGAGCCGGACGGCATCAACATCAACGACGGCGTCGGCTCGACCCACCTCGACGTGCTGCAGGCAGCGGTGCTCGAACACGGCGCGGACCTGGGCATCGCGCACGACGGCGACGCCGACCGCTGCCTCGCGGTGGACGCCAGCGGGACCGCAGTGGACGGCGACCAGATCATGGCGATCCTCGCGGTGGCCATGCACGAGTCCGGCGAGCTCACGGAGAACACGCTGGTCGCGACCGTGATGAGCAACCTCGGCCTGCACCTGGCGATGCGCGAGCAGGGCGTTGAGCTGCGCACTACCGCCGTCGGCGACCGGTACGTGCTGGAGGAGCTGCGAGCCGGCGGTTTCGCGCTCGGTGGCGAGCAGTCCGGCCACGTCGTGCTGCCCGGCCACGCGACCACCGGCGACGGCCTGCTCACCGCGTTGCGGCTGATGGGCCGGATGTCGGCCACCGGCACCCCGCTGGCGTCGTTGGCCAAGGTCATGCGGCGGTTGCCGCAGGTGCTGATCAATGTGCGCGTGGCGGACAAGGCCGCGGCGGTCACGGCGGCCGAGGTGGCGTCCGCGGTGGCGGCGGCCGAGGGGGAACTCGGTGACACCGGTCGGATCCTGCTGCGCCCATCTGGCACCGAGCAGCTGGTACGCGTGATGGTCGAGGCGCCGAGCGAGAAGAGCGCACAGGCCGTGGCGGAGCGTTTGGCGGAAATCGTTGCCACAATCCGGTGATCTTGTGATTTTGATCTCTCATTGCGACGCGATCTGTGAGACCCTGCTCACATGGGTGCCATCGTTGTCGCCATGGTCGTGGGGCTCGTCGCTGTCGGGCTCGTCGTCGCTATCGTGATCCTCTCCGCGCTCGCGTTGGCCGGCATGAAAGCCGTCAACGTCGCGCACGAGAGCAGATCCTGGTTCGTCAACCGTAGACGTCAAAGCTGAGCGTGCGCCGTGCGCGGGCGAGTGTTCGGTGACCTGCTGATCGTTCTCGTGGTGCCCCTCGTGCTCATGATCCTGGGCGCGTTCGTGCTCGCCGTCGTGCTGGCGCAGGGCTGGGGCCTGCACCTGATCTTCGAGGGCGGCGGCCTGTATTGATCATCGGCTGAGCCCGAGATCATGCGATGCCGTAATCTGCATTGATCTGAGGTTCGCCGATGCGCTGCTGGGCGTCGCGACGGCCATCTGCCTGGTGGTGCTCGTGCTGGTGCTGCTCCGGCGGCGTTGAACGATTCTGGTCCTCCGCTGCCTCGGACGCAGTGCCCTCCGATAAGTTCGGTTCCTGGTCGAACGATTGGAGGTTCCGGTGATCTTCCAGATCCTGATCGTGATCGTCGTGAGCGCACTCGCCGGTGCCGGTGGTGGCGCGCTCGTCGCGATGATCGCGAAGAACAAGGCTCCGGCGCAGCCGCCGATGCAGCAGTTCCCGCCGCAGCAGGGCTTCTCGCCGCCGCCGCAGCAGGGTCTTCCGCCGCAGCAGGGTCAGGGTTTCGGGCCGCCGCCGCAGGGCCCCTACCAGCATTGAGCGACCACGAACAGATCCGTTCAGGACTAGCAGGGGGAAACTTTGTACCTGGTGATCACGCTGGTGCTCAGCCTGCTCTGCGGCGGCGGGGCCGGTGCGTTGACCGGGCTTCTGATCGTCAAGAACAGCAACAACGCCCAGCGGCCTGCGCAGTTCCCGCAACAGGGCTTCGCCCCGCAGCCGCCCCAGCAGCAGTACCTGCCGCAGCAGTTCCCGCCGCAGCCGGGCTACGGCCCGCCGCCGGGTCCGCAGACGCCTCAGTGATCGACTTCTCACCTTCACGGATGCAAGCACCTCGGCGGACCGGCCGTTTAACCCTGGGGAACCTGCCAAGATTAGGAACCAGCGAATCATCCGCGCCGTCACACCCGCTGAGACGTGCGCGACAGGTCGGGTGAAGGGGGCGCGATGAGCGGGGCGCAGACTTCGGGAAGTGATGTCGGGAAGGCGGCCAATGCGTTCTCCGACGGTGCTGGGGCGATCAAAGAGCAGGCCAAGGCGGCCACCGAGACGAAATTGACCGCGGAGAAGTTCGGGAAGAAGTTCCACGAGGCCGGCAAGGCCTACAAGGACGCGCTGGACAAGCTGGGGAAGAACATCGAGTCGTTCGCCGAGCACGGATCGAAGCTCTCCGAGAGCTTCTCCGAATCCGCGAAGGAATACCAGGCCCGCGACGAATCCGGTGCCCAAGAGGTCGGGAAGGTTCAGGCCTGATGGCGGACGAGAAGAAGAAGGAAGAGGAAAGCAGCTTCGGCGAGGACGTCGGTTCGGTTGTCGGCGGTATCCAGGGTGGGGTCACCGGTCTGGTGCTCGGGCCGGCCGGTGCCGCGGCGGGCGCGAAGATCGGATCGGAAGTCGGTGGTGCGATCGGCGGGGCCGCGCAGGACGTCGGCGAGTGGCTCGGCGAGACGGCCTCCGACGCGGGCAGCTGGTTGGTCGACAACGCGGGCAGCATCGCGGACACCGCGATGTCCGTCGTCAACCCGATCGGCGGCAAACTCTTCGAGTCGATCACCGACGGCGGTTTCTCGGCGTTGCAGGAGAAGGCCAAGGCCGCCGAGGAGCGCAAGGGCAAGTTCGAGGACGCCAAGGGGAAGTTGGAGGACGGCGGCGCCGTCAACACCTCCGACGAACTCCTCGACAACGGCAAGATGGGGCTGGACTTCTTCGCGAAGTTCCTGCCGCTGTACCAGGATTGGGCAGGCAAGGGGCCGGACTTCAAGGGCGAGGTCGTCCAGGAGTACGACCAGCTCCGCGAGATCGACTTCGGCGCGTTCCGGGCCGACGCTGAGCGGTTGGGCGGCGTGCAGAAGGCGCTGTTGGACCAGAACGACTCGATGGGCCAGGCGTTCCGGGGCGCCAAACAGACCTGGAAGGGTTCGGCAGCGGACGCCGCCGAATCCAAGGTCGGTAGCTACAGCATGGCTGGCACGACGGTCACCAACGAGACCGAGAACATGGCCGGCGCCATCACTCCAGCAGCCGACGGCATCCAGCAGGCCGTGCGGGAATACGCCAAGTTCGTACTGGAGCTGGGCAAGGAGATCAAGTGCGCCGGCAAGGACCCGGACGACACCAAGGACGAGATCCGCAAGGCGCGCGGCGACATCAACCTCGAAGACCTCAAGGACATCGGGATCGATGACATCTTCTCGGGTGCCTGGTCGATCATCAAGGACCAGGCGATCGGCCTGATCCTCGGCGGCCCCATCGGCGGGCTGATCGGCCAGTTCTTCGGGGCCAAGGATGCCTGCGACCAGATCCGCCAGGGCCTGATCGACGACGCCAAGAAGTGGCTCGACCAGTCGTTCAAGCCCGAGATGGAGCAGAAGTACCAGAGCTTCAGGGACCAGAGCAAGGCAACCCAGGACGCCGTCCAGGCCGCATACGACCAGATGCTGCAGGCCGCCAAGGTCAGCGATGACCCGTTCAAGGGCCTCGGAGACGGCAAGGGCGGCGGTGACGACCAGGGCGGTGGCAACAACACCGGCGGCGGTGGTTCCGGCACCGGTGGCGGAGGTTCCGGTACCGGTGGCGCGGGCTCCGGAGGCGGCGGCGCCGGTGGCGGCGGCGCGCCGGAGATGCCGAAGACGCCCGAGATGCCGGAGATGCCCGAAGCCCCCGGAGCGGGTGGCGGCCTCGGTGAACAGGGCGAACAGGAGAAGGTGACCCTCGGCGAGGGCGACGACGCGGTCTCCGTCCAGAAGCCCGCCCCGGACGGCAAGACGCAGGTCGAGCTGATCGGCCCGGACGGCAAGCCGAAGACGTACGAGGTCGACTTCGGCCCGGCGGGTGGCGCCGGTGCGGGCTCGGGTGGGCCCGGGGCCGAGGGCATCCAGACGATGCCCGCGCCGGGGCAGGTGCCCGGCGGCGTCGGCGGGCCGCCCGGTGGCCAAGGTCCGATCCCGGTGCAGGCGGGCGAGGACGGCAAGGCCGTGATCCGCGAGGGCGACCGCACCATCACGCTGGAGCGCACGCCGGACGGCCAGGTCAAGGTCAACGTGGACAACGGTGGCGGGCAGCCGCCGCTGAACCAGACCATCGACTTCGGCAGCGACCAGGCGAAGCCGATCGACGGGGCGGACCGCATCACGACCATGCCCGCCGAAGCTCAGCCAGGCGAGGTGCCCCGACCGCCGGACGCCACCACGATGCCCGCGCCCGCCCCCGGATTCGCCGCGCCCGACGTGGGCACCATGCCCGCGCCCGCCCCCGGATTCGCCGCGCCCGACGTGGGCACCATGCCCGCGCCCGCCCCCGGATTCGCCGCGCCCGACGTGGGCACCATGCCCGCGCCGGACTCCGGCTTCGCTGCTCCGGATTACGGCAGCGGGATGGGCACGATGCCCGCGGCGGACCCCGGATTCGGTTCGCCCGCCTACGGCGTGGGCTCGACCATTCCTGCCTACGACACCAGCGGCGGAGTTCCTGCGGGCACCGAGCCGGCGGCGGCGGGCACGCCTGCCTCCACCGCTGCGCAGTCCGCGGGCATGAGCGCCTTCAGCAGCATTACCGACGGGGTGCAGAACTCGTTCGGCAGTGCCTCCGGCCAGCTGTTCGGCGGCCCGGACCAGCCGGGCGTGCCCGGCGGTCCCGACGCGCACGGATCGACCGGCCTGGCCTCCCTTGGAGACGCCGAGAGTGGCAGCCCGCAGGGCGCCACCGGCCTGTCGTCGCTGGGCGGTGACCGCAACGGTGGTTCGGCGCAGGGCGCTCAGGGAGCGCACGCCGGCCAGTCCGCCAACCAGAGCTCCGCCATGGGCGGCGGGATGATGGGCGGCATGGGCGCGATGGGCGGCGGCCATGGCGGTCAGCAGGGTGGTGAGCAGGAGCGCAGCAACAGCAGCCCGTGGCGAACCCAGGGCCAGCTCTTCGATGACGGCGTCGATTCGTCGAACGTGCGGTTCCGGTCGGTGCTGGGCGAGAACCGGGAGAGGTGAGCGCGGTGGTTCTGATCAACCAGAAGGTCGCGGACGAGATCGCGACCTTGGTCGCGCGGCACCGCTATGGCGTCGAAGACAGCATGGACGCCGTCCGCGCCGCGGAGGCTGCGTCGGCGAAGAACAACGAGGAGATCAAGGCGGCAGCGGACGAGCGAAAGCAGGCGCTCGTCGAGAAGGCCGCCAACGCCCAGCCTCCGGAGGACAAGCCCCGTAACGACTGGGCGGGCAAGCGGAACGAGGACAGCAACGAGATCAGCCTCGGAGCCGGCGACTACGAGGAAGAACGACCGCAGCAGGCAGCTCGGCCCACGCCGCCGCCACCGCCGCCACCGGCGGCCCCCAAGCCGGCACCGCGCCGACAGGTGGCGTTCGACGATGACGACGACTACGAGAACCAGAGCTGGCTGAGGTGACACCCACGGCGGGGTGCGGAGATTTCCGCGCCCCGCTTGGTTTTCCGCCAGTGGGTGCGGAAATCCCTGCCAGAACGTCGATTCCGGGCAAAAGCGAGGTAACTACCGTGATCGACGTCCACAGTGGTCAATTCGCAAACGATTCGCAAGACAGGGGATCCGGGATCGGGTTTCCCGCTCGCACGATCGCATTCGGGGTCGCTTGTCGCGCCGGTGAAGGGCCAGGACGGCACCAGCGACTGCGACTTGCACATCCAGGTTCGACGGCAGCGCCTCGACGTACTCCGGGGAACGCCTCGAAACGCCCAGGTGAGCTACGGCCACCAGCGCGAGACCACGAAGGCGGCGCGCATCGCCGACATCGAGGGCCCGTGGGACGAGGCCGCCTTCCTCGCCGGCGACACGTCGAGCGTCGAGGGGCTCGTGGTCTTCCGAAAGACAACCAAGGTGGTCAGCGCCAGCTACGACGGGACGGACAAGAGCTACGGCCTCGAAGACGGCCGATGCCGATCGACGAAGCCGATCTACGAAGCCGAGCATGGCGCCAAGGCGGTCCCTCTGGAGATCGCTCAGAGAAGCTGCGAGTCACGCAGCGGTGAGGTCGCCGCGGCTGTGCTCGTGGTCGATGTGACTGCCGCCGAAGTCGATGGCCAGTAGCGCTTCACCGCGCCGATCGCCGACCAGCGTGCGGAGGAAGAACGCGGTGAGCAGGGCTCTGGTTACGCGCTGCGTCGCGTACTCGGGCTTGCCGTGCAGCACCAGCTGCGTCCAGTGTCGGCCCTCGGTGAAACCGAGGTGGCTGGCCTTCTTCACTGTCCGCAGCTGCACCGGACCGCCCCAAGCGCGCGCGATCGGCTCGGCGTTGGCCACCGGAGGGGCCAGCAGGTCGCGGCCCGCGGCGATGTGCAGGCCCGGCACCTCGACGCGGCTCGCCGTCTCGAACGCCGACGGCATGGTCTCGGCGGCGGCCAGCGTCGCGACCGAGCGGATCCGCTTGTCCTCGGCCGCCGCGAGCACCGCGCAGCCGCCGCCCATGGCGTGCCCGGCTACCCCGAGCCGCTTCTCGTCGACGCTGATTCCGCCCTCGCCGAGCCGGACGCCGACGCAGACGTCCAGCGCGGCCCGCAGGTCGGCGGCGTGCAGCCGGTGCGACGCGAACACGCCGCGCTGGGTGCCGGGCGCGGCGACGACGATGCCCCACGAGGCGAGGTGCCGGAGCAGGCCCAGATAGCGGCGGGGCGGCTGCAGCCACCCGTGCCCGAACGCGACTGCTGGCAGCCCGAGGCCGCTGCGCGGGGTGCAGACGATGCCGGGCAGCCCGACGAGGGCTAGATCGCCGTGCAGCACGTCGTGCGGTCCGCGGCGGGACAGCTCTTCGAACGCGTTCTTCGCGGAAGGGGCCTTCTTGGCAGTGCGCGCCATGGTCAGCAACGGTAGCGGACCTGCTCGTGCACGTCCGGTAGCCGCCACGGGAGGCGGTTCCCGAACCGGCTGACTCAAACAGGTTCAGACCATGTGGAGTAGCTACGCTGGGCCGAGTGTGCGGCATCGTTGGTTACGTAGGACATCGTCAGGCGCTCGAAGTCGTCCTCGGCGGACTCCGGCGGCTGGAGTACCGGGGTTACGACTCGGCGGGAGTCGCGTTGCTCGACGGTGAGGGCGGCCTCGCGGTGGAGCGCGCCGCTGGCGCGCTGTCGAACCTGGAGAAGCGCCTCGCCGAGGTCGATGGCAGCGAATTCGCAGGTCACAGCGGCATGGGGCATACCAGGTGGGCGACCCACGGGGCACCGACCGACCGCAACGCCCACCCGCACCGCGACGCCAGCGGGCAGGTCGCGGTGGTGCACAACGGCATCATCGAGAACTTCGCCGTGCTGCGCGCAGAGCTGGAAGCCGCGGGCATCGAGATGGCCAGCGACACCGACACCGAAACGACGGCGCACCTGGTCGCCGCCGCCTATGCCGACGGGCCGACCGCCGGCGACCTGACCGCCAGCGTGTGCGCGGTCGCCCGCCGCCTAGAGGGCGCCTTCACGCTGGTCGTCACGCACGCCGCCGAGCCCGGCAATATCGTGGCCGCTCGCCGGTCGTCGCCGCTGGTCGTCGGGGTCGGCGAGGGCGAGCACTTCCTGGCCTCGGACGTCGCCGCGTTCATCGAGCACACCCGCGACGCGGTGGAGCTCGGCCAGGACCAGGTGGTGACCATCACCCGCGACGGCTACCGGGTGACCGACTTCTTCGCCGAGGACGTCGAGGCCACGCCGTTCAGCGTCGACTGGGACCTGTCGGCCGCCGAGAAGGGCGGTCACGACTACTTCATGCTCAAGGAGATCGAGGAGCAGCCCGAGGCGCTGGAGAACACGCTGCGCGGCCACTTCGCCAGCGGCGGCATCGTCCTCGACGAGCTGCGGCTAACCGAGCAGGACCTGCGCGACATCGACAAGGTCTTCGTCGTCGCCTGCGGCACCGCCTACCACTCCGGGCTGCTCGCCAAGTACGCCATCGAGCATTGGTGCCGGGTGCCCGTCGAGGTCGAGCTGGCCAGCGAGTTCCGCTACCGCGACCCCGTGCTCGGTCGGGACACACTGGTGGTGGCGATCTCCCAGTCCGGGGAGACCGCCGACACCCTGGAGGCGGTGCGGCACGCGCGCACCCAGCGGGCGCGGGTGCTGGCGATCTGCAACACCAACGGCGCGCAGATCCCGCGCGAGTCGGACGCGGTGCTCTACACCCACGCCGGTCCGGAGATTGGGGTCGCGGCGACGAAGACGTTCCTGGCCCAGGTCGCGGCGAACTACCTGGTCGGGCTGGCCCTGGCGCAGGCGCGCGGCACGAAGTACTCCGACGAGGTGGCGCGGGAATTCGCGGAGCTGTCCGCGATGCCCGAAGCGGTGCGCAGCACCTTGTCGACGGTGGACCAGGTGCGGCAGCTGGGCCGGGAGCTCGCCGACGCAAAGGCGGTGCTGTTCCTGGGGCGGCACGTCGGGTACCCGGTGGCGTTGGAGGGCGCGCTCAAGCTCAAGGAGCTCGCTTACATGCACGCCGAGGGCTTCGCCGCGGGTGAGCTCAAGCACGGGCCGATCGCGCTGATCGAGGAAGGCCTGCCGGTCGTCGTGGTCATGCCCTCCCCGAAGGGGCGGGCACTGCTGCACTCCAAGTTGGTGTCCAACATCCGCGAGATCCAGGCGCGCGGCGCCCGGACCATCGTGATCGCGGAGGAGGGCGACGACGAGGTCCGTCCGTTCGCCGACGAGCTGATCACGATCCCGGCGGTGCCGACCTTGCTGCAGCCGCTGGTGTCGACGGTTCCGTTGCAGGTGCTGGCGGCGGAGATCGCCCGGGCCCGCGGCTACGACGTCGACAAGCCCCGGAACCTCGCGAAGTCCGTCACCGTCGAGTGATCTTTTCGAAGTGAGGGGCACCCTTGAGTGGTTTAGCCGGGCAGGGGTGCCCCTCACTCTTGCCTGAAAGTGTGGTTGCCGGGTCGTGAGCGCTCATGGGACCTGGTTGGCGAAATGCCCGGATGGGATGGCGTGGACCGCCGCCGCGAGCGGGCAGACTGTTGCGGCATCGTCGATCGGTGATGAGGGAGGACGCGATGCAAGGAGTGTGGACCCCGGATCAGATCCGCGCCGCTGAGCAGCGGCTCTTCGCCCGGACACCGGAACCGGCGGTGATGCGCCGCGCCGCGTACGCCGTCTTCGTCCACACCGGGCGGGTCCTCGCCGAATTTACCGGGGGCGTCGCCGGTCGCCGCGTCACCCTGCTCGTCGGCGCGGGGAACAACGGCGGCGACGCGCTGTGGGCCGGGGCGTTCCTCCGGCGCCGTGGGGTCGGTGTCACTGCCGTGCTGCTGGCCCCGGAGAAGGCACACGCCGCGGGTCTCGCCGCGCTACGCCGCGCTGGCGGCCGGGCGGTGCCCGCCGAGGGGCCGAGCCCGGACACCGCGGGGATCGGGGCCGAGGCCGCGGATGCGGTCGAGCGCGCCGACGTGGTGATCGACGGGATCGTCGGCCTGTCCGCGCGGGGGTCACTGCGGCCGACGGCGGCGGAGCTGGTGCGCCGGGTGGACGTGCCGATCGTCGCGGTCGACCTGCCCAGCGGCGTCGATCCGGTCACCGGCGCGGTCGACGGACCGGCGGTGCTGGCGGACGTCACGGTGACCTTCGGCGGGCGCAAGCCCTGCCACGTGCTGGGGGCCGGTGCGGTGCGCTCCGGCGACGTCGAAGTGATCGACATCGGGGTCGCTGACGAGCTGCCCGAGCCCGAGCTCTACCTGCTGCAACCCGCGGAGATCGGCGCGGGCTGGCCGGTTCCGGGACCGACCGACGACAAGTACAGCCAGGGCGTGGTCGGCATAGCCGCCGGGTCGGCGACCTATCCGGGTGCTGCGGTGCTGGCAAGCGGCGCAGCGGTGCAGGCGACCGCGGGCATGGTGCGCTATGCGGGGCCCGCCGCGGACGTGGTGCGGATGCGCTGGCCGGAGGTGGTGGCGACCGGTTCGGTCACCGACGCCGGACGCGTGCAGGCGTGGGCCGTGGGACCGGGAATAGGCACCGGAGCCAGCGGCCGCGATGTGTTGCAGCACGTGCTGGAATCCGGACTCCCGGTGTGCGCGGATGCCGACTCGATCACGCTGTTCGCTGACGACGACACGTTGTGGGACGCGCGCGACCCCGACGTGCCGCTGGTGCTGACGCCGCATGCGGGCGAGTTCGCGCGGCTCTCCGGTGCGGAATTGGGCGAGGACTGGGTCTCCGCGGCGCGGGAAGTCGCCGCGCGCTTCGACGCGGTGGTGCTGCTCAAGGGCAACACCACCATCGTCGCCGCGCCTGACGGCCGGGCGCTCGTCAACGACTCGCGGCACGCCTGGCCCGCCACTGCGGGCTCCGGCGACGTCCTCACCGGCCTGATCGGCGCGCTCCTCGCCAGCGGGGTGGAACCGTGGCTGGCCTGCGGATACGCCGCGCATGTCCACGCCCGCGCGGCCGACCTCGCCGCCCACGGCGCACCCACCCGGCCCCCGGCCGAGGTCGGCGCCCCGATCGGAGCCTCCGCGCTGCTCGCGGCCGTCCCGACGGCGATCCGGGCGGTCCGTGAAGCGGCGCTGCCGTGAGGGTCTGAGCCACACCTTGCGCAGGTCAACGCGCTCACGAGCCTTAAGCTGCGAAATATCGTGCTGATGCGAGGTGCGCAGCCCGGATCGCACACCCGGCGTCGCGAGCCGTGTTGGCGTGCGGCGTGGGGGCAATTTCGCCGGAAGTTCACGTTCAGCCGAGTGGGCCGCTTCCCGCGACGGTGCGCTGTGGCTGGTCAGGGGCGGGGCGTCGGAGTTCGGGCGGTCCGATACCTCGGAAGCAATGGTGGGGTGGTGTGCGACCATGTGCCTGCCATGAGTGACCAGCCCACGTACCGCGCCGACCTGCGCATCGACGTCGGCGCGATCCGCCACAACATGAAGGTGCTCTCGGCGGGCGCCCGCAGTTCGGGCGCCCGCACGATGGCCATTGTGAAGTCCGACGGCTACGGACACGGCGCGGTGACGGTTGCCGCCGCCGCACTCGAATCGGGCGCGGACCGGATCGGCGTCGCATCGATCGGCGAGGCTCTGCAGTTGCGCGCCGCCGGCATCACGGCCCCGGTGCTGTGCTGGCTCTACGTCGAGGACGACGACTTCGCCCCGGCGGTCGCCGCGGACATCGAGCTCTCCGCCTCCTCGCAGACCAGCCTGGGCCGGATCGCCGCCGCGGCCGAGCAGCGCGGCCGGGTCGCGCGCATCCACCTCAAGATCGACACTGGGCTGTGCCGCAACGGCTGCCCGGCCGAGCTTTGGCCCGCGCTGGTGGAAGCCGCGGCGAAGGCCGAGGCGGACGGGCACGTCGAGGTGGTGGCAGTGTGGTCGCACCTGGCGTGCGCCGACGAGCTCAACCACCCCTCCATCGACCGGCAGGCCGAACGCTTCCAGGGGGCCTATGAGCAGGCGCGGGCGGCCGGGCTCAACCCGATCCGGCACCTGGCGAACTCGGCGGCCGTGCTGACCCGCCCAGACCTGCACTTCGAGCTGGTTCGGCCGGGCATCGCCGTCTACGGCCTGGATCCCGTTCCGCAGCATGGCGATCACGGCCTGCGCCCCGCCATGACGTTCCGCTCCTCGGTGGCGCTTACCAAGCGCATTGCGGCGGGCGAAGCGGTCTCCTACGGGCAGAGCTGGACGGCCGTGCGGCCGACGAACCTCGCGCTAGTGCCGGTCGGCTACGCAGACGGCGTGCCGCGCACCCTGTCGGGGCGGATGTCCGTGTGGCTGGCCGGGAAGCGGCGCCCGGTGGTCGGCCGGGTGTGCATGGACCAGCTGGTCGTGAACTGCGGCGACGACGAGGTACGGGAAGGCGACGAGGTGCTGCTGTTCGGGCCGGGCGACCGGGGCGAGCCGACGGCTGCGGAATGGGCCGATGAGATCGGCACGATCCACTACGAGATCGTCACCGGCATGTACCGGCCGAGGGTCACGCGCACCGTCGTCGACGTGGAGACGTCATGAGCGAGGTCCGCTGCTCGCGCGAGCCGACCGCGAAGCGCCGGAAATCCGTGAGCGGCATGCCTATGCTGGCAAGCGGAGCAGGACGTTCGGTCACCGTGGAGTCGCTGTGAAGCCGGTGTGGCAGGCGTTGGCCTGGACGAGCGGGGTGCTTGGTGCCGCGATCACCGGTGCCGCTGTCGGCGTTGCGGCGCGCAGCTCGCGGGTCGCCACGCAGCGCAAGTTCGAGGAGGCCTACGCCGACGAGCCGCTCGGCAGGCTCCGCCCGGACCGGCAGTCCACTGTGGCCGCTGATGACGGGGTTCCGCTGTCGGTGCAGGAGATCGAACCCGCCGATGGCGGCGAAGCGGAGCTGACCGTGGTGCTCGTGCATGGCTTCGCGCTGGACTCCCGCTGCTGGCACTTCCAGCGCCGGGACCTGCCGGAGCTCACCGCGCCGCGGGTTCGGCTGGTGCTCTTCGACCAGCGCAGCCACGGCCGATCCGGCCACTCCGGCAAGAAGAACAGCACCATCGACCAGCTCGGCAGGGACCTCGACGCGGTGCTGCGCTCCGCGGCGCGCCGGGGCCCGATCGTGCTCGTGGGGCATTCGATGGGCGGGATGTCGATCATGGCGCTAGCCGAGCAGCGCCCCAAGCTGTTCCGCGACCGGGTCCGCGCGGTCGCGCTGATCGGCACCGCCGCCGGCGGGGTCGGTGCGTCCGGGCTCGCCCGACCATGGCTGCACCGCGCCAATCCGGTGCCGCGCGGGCTCGCGCTGCTCGCGGACTTCCAGCCCGGCCTGGTGGAACGCACCCGCCGGCTCGGGGACAAGCTGGCCTGGAGCCTGGTGCGCAACCTGTCGTTCGGGGACCGCGACGTCTCGCCCAAGATCGTGGACCTGATGGCTGAGATGATCGGCGCCACCACCGTCGAGGTGGTCACCGACTTCCTGGAGACGATCAACCTGCACGACCGCAGGACGGCGCTGGCCGCGCTGCGGACCTGCGAGGCGCTGGTGCTCAGCGGCGATGCCGACCGGGTCACCCCGTTTTCGCCGCACGCCGAGGTGCTCGCCGCGGAACTGCCGGACGCGAAGCTGGTGCGGGTCGAGGGCGCCGGGCACCCGGTGATGCTGGAGCGTCCTGAGCTGGTGACCGAGGAGTTGATCGAGCTGATCCGCCTGGCCGCGGGGGATGGGGAGGTGACCGGAAGTTGAGCCCTGCACTGCAGATCGTGGAGTTGCCGGAGGAGTCCGACACGCTGGAGTTCGGCCGACGGCTGGGGGCCGCGCTGCGCGCGGGTGATCTGGTGCTGCTCGACGGGCCGCTCGGTGCTGGCAAGACCGTGCTCGCGAGGGGGATCGCCGTGGGCATGGGGGTCACCGGCGCCGTGACCTCGCCGACGTTCGTGATCGCGAGGGTACACCGGCCGGAATCCGGTGACGGCCCGGCGCTGGTGCACGTCGACGCCTACCGGCTGGCCGGGTTGGACGAGATCGACGACCTGGACCTGGACACGGACCTGACGGGTGCCGCGGTGGTCGTCGAGTGGGGCGAGGGCCTCGCCGAGCGGCTCGCGGATTCCTACCTGCTGCTGCGGATCCGCCGCCGGGACGACGACGTCCGCGAGATCAGCCTGGAGCCGCAAGGCGAAACCTGGTCTCCGCGTCTAGCCGAACTGCTCGCCCGGTGACGGACTTATTGGGCGGGATACCCGGCCCGCTCGCGCTCGCCGTGGCCGTGGCGCTGCTGTTTGCCGAATCCGGCCTGGTGCTCGGGGTTTTCCTACCGGGCTCGGCCACCGTACTGGCGCTGGGGTGGTTGGCGGGGCACGGTGTCGTGGAGGTGTGGGTGGCCGCGATCAGCGCATTCGGCGCGACGGCTTCCGGTTGCCAGCACGGCTACTTCCGCGGTCGCCGGGACGGTTTGCTGCGGCGGCAGCTGGTCAAGCGGTTCGGCGAGAAGCGGTTCGCGCGGGCGGAGTCCGCATTGGACGGACGCGCGAAGTCGACGGTGGCGGCGTCGCAGTGCTTCGCCGTGGTGCGGACGCTGATGCCTCGGCTCGCAGGTCGAAACAGCATGACTCACCTGCGGTTCACGATCTGCAACGTCGCGCCTCGCAGCGGCGTTGGCGACGACGTGGGTGCTGCTCGGTGCCTGGTCGGGCGCGGCGTACGAGAAGGTGGAAGCGGCAGCGGGATTGCTGGGGCTGCCGCTGCTGGGCATCGCAGCGCTGCTCGTGCTGGCGGTGTGGTGGCTCCGCCGCCGCAAGCAGCTCCACCAAACCCGGTAAGCACTTTTCGCCGCTGCAGAGGGGTTTTCGCTAGCTGAGTTGGGGCGAACGGCCTGTTTGCGTCGGTAGGCCCGGATCCACCGGTGTGTGGATCCGGGGTAGGTGAGGTGAACGGTCCGTTCGCGCCAGTGTGGTTCGGGTGGTGGCCTCGGGTCAGGCCGTGTTGCCGACGCTGAGTTCGGCCGACAGGTCGTTGGCTAGGCGCTTCATCAGTGGGATGACCTCGTCGGTCGAGATTCTCGTCATCCGGCCTTCCGGCCCGCTGATGGAGATGGCCGCGCCCGCCGGCGCGCCCGGCACGGCGACCGCGTAGCAGCGCACGCCGACCTCCTGCTCGCCGTCGTCCAGCGCGTAGCCCTGCTGGCGGATGCGGCCGAGCTCCTCCTGCATCGCCTCGACCGTCGTGATGGTGCGCTCGGTCTGCGGCTGCATCGTCGTGCGGGAGAGCAGCTGCGTCACCGTCTCCGCTGGCATGGTGGCCATGACGGCCTTGCCGACGGCTGTGGCGTGCGCGTCGACCCGGCGGCCCACCTCGGTGAACATCCGCATGGAGTGCTGAGAGGGGACTTGCGCGACGTAGACGATCTGCTCGCCATCGAGCACCGCCATGTTGGAGGTCTCGCCGGTGGCCTCGGTGAGCTCGGCCAGGTACGGGCGGGCCCAGGAGCCGAGCGCGCGGCTGGCGGTCTCGCCGAGCCGGATCAGCCGGGGTCCGAGCGCGTAGCGGCGGGAGGGCTGCTGCCGGGCGTAGCCGTTGCTTACCAGGGTGCGGATGATGCGGTGGATCGTCGGTAGCGGCAAGCCGGACTTCTCGGCGAGCTCGGACAGGGCGACTTCGCCGCCGGCGTCAGCCATCAGTTCCAGGAGTTCGAAGGTGCGTTCGACCGACTGCACCCCTCCGCCCTGAGTCGCCCGCTGCGGGCCAGTGGTCATCGCAGAACTCCCTTTCCACTGTGGATGGCTGGGCAGCAGTCTAGTCCGTGGTGGGTGCGCCAGCTCATGTTGCCTCGGACGCTATATGGAAACTAACATCCACGATGCAGAAAAAATAACGGGCGTACCGCTAGCGGGACGGCTGTCGCGCGCCCGTCGAGTGCGCGACAGTCCGCCACGCGGCAAGGTGAGCCATCAAGCCACCGTCTGGAACCCGGCAGCAGAAAGAGGTGGACTTCTCATGTCCGAAACGCCAGCAGGAGTGCAGGTGCTCGGCGGTGCCGTCGAGCGCGGGGACGAGATCCTCACCGCGGAAGCACTCGCGTTCGTCGCCAGTCTGCAGCGCGCCTTCGGCGCCCGCCGCGACGAGTTGCTCGCCCGCCGCAAACAGCGCCGTGCCGAGGCCAGCGCGAAGGGGCGGCTGGACTTCCTGGAAGAGACCCAGCACATCCGCGAAGGCGACTGGCAGGTGGCCGCGCCGCCCGCCGACATCGCCGACCGACGCGTCGAGATCACCGGTCCGACCGACCGCAAGATGGCGATCAACGCGCTGAACTCCGGCTCCCGCATCTGGCTCGCCGACCTCGAAGACGCCAACACCCCGCACTGGCACAACGTCGTCTCCGGCCAGGTCAACCTCTACGACGTGGTTCGCAAGCAGATCGAGCTGACCACGGCCGAGGGCAAGCACTACAAGCTGCGCGACGACGTCAAGCACGCCGTGCCGCTCGTGCGCCCCCGCGGCTGGCACTTCAACGAGAAGCACATCCTGGTCGACGGCAAGCCCGTGGTCGCCGCGTTCGTCGACTTCGGCCTGCACTTCTTCCACAACGCCAGGGAACTGATCAGCCGCGGCAGCGGGCCGTACTTCTACCTGCCCAAGATGGAGAGCCACCTCGAGGCGCGGCTGTGGAACGACACCTTCACCCACGCCCAGCAGGAGCTCGGCATCCCGCACGGCACGGTGCGCGCCACGGTGCTGATCGAGACCTTCCCGGCCGCGTTCGAGATGGAGGAGATCCTCTACGAGCTGCGCGACCACTCCGCCGGCCTCAACGCCGGGCGCTGGGACTACCTGTTCAGCGTGATCAAGACCTTCCGCGACTCCGACAGGTACATCCTGCCGGACCGCAACTCGGTCACCATGACCGCGCCGTTCATGCGCGCCTACACCGAGCTGCTGGTGCGCACCTGCCACAAGCGCGGTGCGTTCGCGATCGGCGGCATGGCCGCGTTCATCCCGACCAAGGACCCGGCCACCAACGAGGCCGCGATGACCAAGGTGCACGACGACAAGAAGCGCGAGGCCGACGACGGCTTCGACGGCTCCTGGGTCGCCCACCCCGGTCTGGTGCCGATCTGCTTCGAGGAGTTCAACGCGGTGCTGGGCGACAAGCCCAACCAGATCGACCGCACCCGCGACGAGGTCTCGGTGACCGCCGACCAGCTGCTGTCGGTGGCCGACACCCCCGGTGAGAAGACCATCGAGGGCCTGCGCGCCGCAGTCGACGTCGGCGTCCGCTACATCGTGTCGTGGCTGGGCGGCAACGGTGCGGCGGCGATCCACAACCTCATGGAGGATGCCGCGACCGCCGAGATCTCGCGTTCGCAGATCTGGCAGTGGCTGCACAACAGCGTGGTGCTGGCCGGTGGCGAGCAGGTCACCACGGACCTGGTCCGCGAGGTGCTGGCCGACACCGAGAAGCAGCTGCGGGCCGAAGACAGCTTCCCGGTCGACAACCTCGGCCGGGCGATCGAGCTGTTCGAGCAGGTGGCGGTGGCCGACGAGTTCGTCGACTTCCTGACGCTGCCCGCCTACGAGCAGATCACTCAGTGATGACGCCGCGGTGAGTCCGGGGCCGTGCGTCCTGCTCAATTTCAATGGAAATCAGGCCCGCGAGTCCATTGAAATCGCATCACCGAGGACGTGCGGCCCATCGCCGCAGCCGGACCGAAGGGAGCGCAAGTGGCAAGAACCTCACTGAAATCCGCCGAAATCGCGAAGCGGCTCGCCCGGCTGTCCGCAGTGGACGAGCACATCGCCCGCACCTACCCCGGGGCGAGCGCGGCCCGGCAGCCGGTGCACACCTGCTACGTGCCGGCGAACAAGGTCGATGCCGAGACGGTGCGGCTGTGGGGCCGGGAGGCGCTGGCCGCGTTCGACCGGGACGCGCCCCGACCCGAGGATTTCGTCGAGATCCTCGGTTTGGACGACCAGATCGCCCGGGCCGTGCATCCGCGGGTGCTGGCGAAGCTGCAGAACTCCCCGGTGGAGGACCTGCGCATCGACTTCGAGGATGGCTACGGGCGGCCCGGCGACGACGTCGAGGACGCCGATGCCGAGCGCACCGCCGGGGTGGTCGCCGAGTGGCTGCGCGATGGCGTCGAGCCAGCGAACTTCGGGCTGCGGGTGAAGTCCTTCGACACCCCCGAGCTGCGCGCCCGCTCGGTGCGCACGCTGGACGTCTTTCTCACCGCGCTGTTGCAGCAGTGGGGCAGCTTGCCCGCCGGGTTCGTGCTCACCTTCCCGAAGGTCGTCGACGCCGCGCAGGTGGAGGTGTTCGTCGGCCTATTGGAGCTCTTCGAGCAGCAGCTGGGCATGCCGGAGAAGTCGTTGCGCTTCGAGATCCAGGTGGAGACCACCCAGTCCATCGTGGACTCCCATGGGCGCTTCGCGCTCCCGCTGTTCCTGCGCGCGGGCGGCGGCCGGGTCACCGGGCTGCACTTCGGCACCTACGACTACACCGCGAGTTGCGGGCTGACTGCCGCGCACCAGCACCTCGCGCACCGCGCCTGCGACTTCGCGCGGCACGCGATGCAGGTGTCGGCGGCAGGCACCGGGGTGTTCCTCTCCGACGGCTCGACCAACGTGCTGCCGGTCGGCGACCAGGTGCACCACGGCTGGCGCACCCACTACGGGCTCACCCGCCGGTCGCTGGAGCACGGCTTCTACCAGGGCTGGGACCTGCACCCGGCGCAGTTGGTGACCCGCTACGCGGCGGTGTTCGCGGCCTTCCGCGACTCGGCTCCCGCCGAGGCGGCGCGGCTGTCGGCGTACGTGTCGGCCAGCGGTAGCGCGGTGCTGGACGAGCCAGCGACGGCGCGAGCGCTGGCGGCGTCCTTCGTGCGGGCGCTGGACAACGGCGCCACCGACGCGGGCGAGGTCAAGGAGATGACCGGCCTGGCGGAACCGGAGATCCGCAAGCTTGGTCGCCTCTGATCCCGATCAAGTGTTGGGTTGGGGGGCGCCGTTCGCCGGTCACCTCCTCGGTGCCAAGTCGTAGAACGCGCGGAGCTCCTCAACGTCCTTGGTGATTTTGGCTGCTGCTTTGGGAAATTTGGCCTCACAGGCGGCGTCGAAGTCCTTCGCAGCGTCCAGAGCGTGCCGCCTCTCCTCGGCGTTTTAGATTTCGGTAGGGCCTTCTTCGCGCCGGAATGTGCGGACTTGGGCAGTGCGGCGAGCACGTTGACGATCTTGTGAGGGCTGTAAAAGCACAACGTTGCTTTCGATCTTGGTCCCTTTCCGGATGGTCGGGTCCGCGCCGGGCGGCGGCCGTAAGCGGGCCGAGCAGAACGATCCCGCCGCGCTGGAGGCTCTGCTGGCGCTGGTGGAGCCGGACGAGCGTGGTGACCCGATGTCGCCGCTGCGGTGGACGACGAAGTCGGTCGGCACTTGGCTGAGGAATTTGCGTGGCGGCACTCGGTGTCGGCCCCGGCCGTGGCGCGACTGTTGAAGACGGCCGGGTTCAGCTCCGACCGGTACGCGCGGTCCCGCTACACCAACGAGCAGGTCACGGAGCATCGGGCCGGCGACGAGCCGGTGATCAGTGTGGCCCCGAAGAAGCGGTTGGGGCGGCTACCGATGGCCGGGCGGGAGTGGCGGCCCAGGAGGGAGCCGGTCGAGGTCGGGGATCCTCAACTCTTCTTGAGCGGCCCGGGCGTGGAGCAGGCCCTTCCGTAAGGGATCTACGACGTCGCCCGCAACACCGGTTGGGTCAGCGCAAGGAGATCCGTCAGGTCAGGTGTCGATGGTCTCCGGGTTCATGCCGGACCAGGCGATCAGCTGGTCCGCAACCTCGGCAACAGTCGGGCGGGACTTCGGGTCCGGGACGAGGCACGCGTCGACCGTTCGGGACAGCGCAGCGGGCAGGCGGCGGTGGGTGCGCAGCGGCGCGGCGGTGGTGTCCCGCTGCGGGTAGTAGCGGGTGCCGTTGCTACTGCGCTGCCGGTGCGACACCTCTGCCCACGGCGTGGTGCCGGAAAGAGCCTCGTACAGCGTGGTGCCCAAGCCCCAGGTGTCGGCCGCCGGGGTCATCTCGCTGCCACCGGCCTGCTCTGGGGAGAGGTAGTCGAACGTCCCGGCCGAGCTGCGCTCGCCAATCCGGCAGGCCAGGCTCAGGTCGAGCAGCACCGCCCGCCCGCCGACCTCGACCACATTGGACGGTTTCACGTCGAGGTGCACCCAGCCGCGGCGGTGCAGGTAACCGAGCACCGAGCACAGCTGGATGCCCAGCACCGCGGTGTCGATCGGCCGCAGCCGACCGAATTCCTCGATCAGGAAACCCAGTGTGTGGCCGGGAAGCGTCTCGGTGATCACCACCGGGCGCAGCGGCCGCACCGCCTGCACGATTTCGTAGCCGCGGACCAGGTGCGGATGCGCGAACTGGGTCAGCAGCACGCCTTCGTTGCGCAACCAACCCACGGCGCGTTCGTCCGCGGCGCGCTCCGGCCGGACGGTCTTGGCGATGCAGCGGCAGGACCGCTCCTCGCTCCAAACGTCGTAGACGTCGAGTCGGCTGCCGCGGCGCAAGTGGCCCACGACCCGGTAACCGGGCGCGAGTGCTTCGCCCGGCGCGAGTGGCGCTTGCGATGGTCCCCAGCCCTGGTCCGGTTCGCCGTAGTAGTAGGAGCTCAACGAATCGATCAGCACCGAAGGAAGCCGATTTTCCGGCGTCAGCTGTGGCTGCGACGGCGGTAGTGGCCGTGGCTGCTGCTGCGCGAGCGGTGCGGGCGGTGGCCGTGCCCGCTGCTGTCGTAGCGATGACGGTGCCCCCCGCTGCTGGAATTCCGACGGCGGTATCCGCCGCTGCTGGAGCCCCCGTGCGAATGGTGCTTCGCAGGGGACACCATCTTGAAAAGCTTCGAAAGGTCCATCGGCCCGAGCTCCCGGATCGGTCGGTGCCCGCGCGGCGGCGGGTGCATTGATCATTGTTCCTGGATTCGGGCGCGCGGTCGAGGAATTTTGCACCATTCGCGAATTCAGCCCAGCAGTGGACCCGTCGGCGGTAGTGGTCGTTGGTCGGGACCACTACCCATAATGGCCTGGTCACAGCGGTTGCTGGAAGGCTGCGGCGGCGTCGACGATGCCGAAACCGTAGACCCGTTGAAGACCCCGGCACCGTCGACCACACGTCGTCGTCGCAGCACTTCGAGGACGAACCGCCTCCTGCCGACACGGCCTTGGAGTCCAGCTTCAGGGCGAGGTTGGAGTACGTGGAGTGGAGCTCGTCGCCGTCCGTCGCGGCACGCGCAACGCAGCCCACTCCCTCCCGGATCTCACCCAGCCATAAGGAGTGCCGGCAACGGCACGGCCCGGCCGGAACCCGAAGCCGACATCCCGC